>DASVBA010000077.1:0-14691 GCA_036376095.1 Chryseolinea sp. | reverse complement strand
TCTGCAGCGTTGTACCAGGGAAATTTTTCATTCCAGTTCTGGAGTATCGATGCCCATACTTCGCCGTGTTTACGACTGTCCTGACGGATGTCGAGACTGGAAAAATAAAAGCCGAATACCCTGATTTTCAGGATGAAACGGTCGAGTTCGTCTTTGAATTCAGTCAGGTAGTTACTGTCCGGATCGTCGTCGAGTGCCCGGCGTGCCCCGGTCATTTCGTTCAGGAGTTCCTGGCAGGAGGCATATTGTTCCTCTTCATCGGGACGGTAAAGAGTGTTGTACAATTTTTTCTCCGCGATGGTAATGTATTCCTCCACGCTGCGGAAGGTCAGCCGACGGCGCAGTTGGCGGATATCCCGATAATAGCCGCGCAATACACCTTCGCGCAGGCGTTGCGCAACAAGCAATGTGGTATCGGCGGTGACGGAAGGGTTGCCGTCGCGGTCGCCGCCGGGCCAAAAACCAATTTTTATAAGATCATAATTGACCCACTCTTCCAGCTTCATATCGAGTCCCGTCATCAGCTTGTTTATGATTTCAGGGATTACGGGATAAAACACGTTTTCCAGGAACCACGATAAGCTTACGGCTTCATCGAATGGTGTTGGTTTTTCTTTATTGATGATTGGCGTCTTTCCAAGCTGCCTCAAAAGAAGGTTGATGTGCTCAAGCCGGTTCTCGCGGATCGCCTGCTCCAGGTCGTTCAGAATCGCCAGTACATTTCCCGGGTAAAATTGAGTAGGATGGGCAGTCAATACGATTCTGATGCTGAAATCTTCCAGTTTTCGCTTGAGTGCTTCTACGGCTCCCTCGGCACCGACCCGGAGAAGTAATTCTGATACGGTACCCTTCCCTTTCAGATCGTTTATTTCCGCAAAGGCTGCGTCCTCAATAGAATCAAATAACACCACCTGCCTCTCGATATATTGTATGAATCCGAAAAGCAGGTCGAATTGCTCTTCACGTGTCGCTTGCGGGGTATATTCTCTGAAGAACTTTTTGATTATCGTCTTGGGGTCTTTTCCCTTTTGATACTCGCTCTCGCATGACTGCTGCAAAAGTGGAAGCAACGTTCCCGTTCGATATATACCGGTATAGGGAAGGTTGAGGAAAAGACTGTTATACATGTGATAACGTGTAGAAACAGTGTCATTGAACTGACTGGCCATGGGTTGTAGTTGGGTGCTAACAAAGTTATCAAATACTACCCAAGCGATTCAATGGTGAGGATGATTTGCAGACTTTATTTTCGAAAACGTTTACGGATTTTAAAAGCGAAAGCTGGAATTGATACACCAGCTTTCGCCTGATATTATCATTCTATCACTTCGCCTTTGACAGTAAGCAGCACAGCGCCGGTGCCTGTATTGGCGTTCACTGTAATAGTTTTGGTGAACACACCTACTTTGGCTGCATTATACGTTGCGGTCACAAAGCCGGACGATCCGGGGCTGATCGGACCCTTGCTGTACTTGGCTACGGTGCAACCACATGAGGCTTGAACAGACGTTATAACCAATGGGGAGTCGCCGCCGTTGATAAAAGAGAATTCATGGGTGACCGGCTTGTTAACTTTGATCTTTCCGAAGTCGAACGAAGTTTCGGCCCAGGTAAACGAACCGAGGTCGTTGGTGAATACCGACGATTGTTTTGCATTTGACGCAAGAGGTTGCTGCGCTATGGCTATCACGGCCAGCGCGGATACAAAAAGTGATAAAATGATCTTTTTCATGTTAGAAAAGTTTAAAGTTTAGAATAGGATCTGCCACCCAGCCGCCTGTTTTCCGGTCGCGAGATCGGAGGGGAACCCGCTGCAAATGACTGATACAAAGCTGTAGAAACGCCTTAATTGGGCTTGTTAATGATATTCTAAATTTTGTTAACGACTTGTTAATGTTTTTTTTGAGCGCCGCCATTTATTGTAATTTTAGACTGTGAAAAGTTCAACCATTCGGTTTATTGTAATCCTTGGTGCGCTTTGCATTATTGGGATCACAATAACTCAAATATACTGGGTCCGCCGCGCGTTCGACCTGAAGGAAGCGGAGTTCGAGCGTACCGTTAATACAGCATTGTATAACGTCGCTCAACAAATCTTCGAGATCAACAAAACACCTTCGCCGGCAATTAATCCGGTAAAACAAGTTTCGACGAATTATTTCATTGTAATGGTCAACAGCGAGATCGATGCAAGCTTGCTGGAATTCCTTCTGCGCAACGAATTCGAGAAGCGTAATATTCGGGCAGACTTTGAATATGGAGTTTATGATTGTTCAAGCGAACGAATGGTATACGGTGATTATGTTCCATTACAAACGGCCAAAGAAAAGCGTATAACTAACAAGAGATTTCCCCAGTGGGCAAACCAGGGATATCACTTCGGCGTTCAGTTCCCCAATCGGATCGCTCACATCACAAACCAAATGGGCATCTGGTCGTTTTCATCAATTGTGTTGGCGTTTGTGATTGTATTCTTCTCATACACGCTGTTTGTCATTTTAAAACAAAAGAGGCTTTCCGAGATCCAGAAAGATTTCATTAACAACATGACCCATGAATTCAAGACTCCAATTGCAACCATTGCCGTATCAACGGAGGTCCTGAAGGATCCGGAGATTGTTCATCAGCCTGAACGACTTCTCAACTACATGACCATCATCGAGAAGGAGAACACGCGGCTGAAACATCAGGTGGAACGTGTACTACAGATGGCTCGCCTTGATAAGGAAGATATTGGTTTAAAGAAAGAGAACTTAAGTATTCACAGCATTATTCAGGATTCAATTCGTCATACGTCAGTATCCTTACAGGAAAAGAAAGGTAGTGTGGGGCTGGAATTGTCCGCTGAAAAGAATGACATAGAAGGAGACAAATTGCACCTGACAAACGTCTTCAACAATCTTTTTGACAATGCCATCAAGTATTGCAAAACTACGCCGTCGCTCGTTGTCAGGACGATTAATGAGAATGGAGGTATCGCGGTAGAGGTGGAGGATAACGGTATTGGAATTGCAATGGAAAATCAAAAGCGGGTATTTCAGAAGTTTTACCGTGTTCCGACAGGCAATCTTCACGACGTAAAAGGTTTTGGCCTGGGATTGAGTTACGTTAAGACGGTCATCGACGCACACCGCGGAAAAATATCTCTACGAAGTGAGCTAGGAAAAGGAAGTATTTTCAGAATTTATTTGCCGGTGCTTCGATAGTCGAAATCACAACAGCCGCATGACTGAACCAAAGAAAATTTTACTCGTTGAGGATGATCCCAGTCTTGGGTTTGTTATTAAGGACAATCTTCTGATCAAGGGCTATGACGTTACTCTTTGCAAAGATGGAGAAGAAGGAGAAGATGTATTTTACAAAGCAAGTTTCAATCTCTGCATTCTCGATGTGATGCTTCCAAAGAAAGATGGATTTTCGCTCGCACGCAGCATCCGCGAAAAAAATAAGAGCATCCCGATTCTTTTTCTCACGGCTAAATCGATGATGGAAGACAAGCTCGAGGGATTTCAGACCGGTGCGGACGACTACATCACAAAGCCATTCAGCCTTGAAGAGCTTTTCTACCGCATTGAAGTATTCATGAAACGGTCAAGCGTTCAACTCAACCAAAGCGAGAAGGTATTTTCGCTGGGACATTTTGAATTTGACTTCTCAAACCTGGTGTTGAAAAACAGCAAGACGGAAAAGCTCCTGACTCAAAAGGAAGCTGAAGTGTTGAGACTTTTATATCAGAACAGGGAGCGAGTTCTAAAGCGCGAAGAAATATTGAAGCAGGTCTGGGGCGACGACGATTATTTTATGGGTAGAAGTATGGATGTTTTTATTTCCAAGCTGCGTAAATATTTAAAGGAGGATGCTTCCATTCAGATAGTCAACTATCATGGTGTGGGATTTAAACTGGAGATTGGCGGGATCTAGCATCTCCATAAAGAACCGTCATGCTGAGCTGTGGTTAGTGCGCTGAAGAATCGGTCTGCAATAATTGAAAAGAGTGTGTATCCAGAAGCATGTGAGTAGCGAAGCATCTTTATCAGCGCGCTGTGTTTTTTTTAAATTGGACGATCCGAAGGAGTTGCGTGCTGTTCTGAAAAAGACCCTTCGCTGCGTTTTCGCGGTGAGCACCCTTACGTGAGAATTATTTTACTAAGCGTCCGTCATGCTGCAAATCACAGCTCAGGGTGACGGAGTTACAAACAGGTCGTAACAATCAAAAGCTACCATCATCTGAATTCAAAGTCTCTGAAGGGAGTTTAGGGGTAAAAAAAAGAGACACATTTTAATTGTGTCCCTGTCCTTACAATTGTTGAAAATCTGCTTACTGCGGATTATTCCTAAGGTTACTGTTGTTCTTACTGTAAAGAAAATAGATAAATAATCCAACCACCATCCATGCACCCGCCGCCATCAAAGTTTCCTTTGGAAGAGAGAAGATCATTCCTGAGCAAATAAGAATTCCTAAAAGCGGAACGACAGGTACTAACGGCGTTTTGAAAGGGCGTACTGCCTCGGGGTTTTTCACTCTCATCACCCATATACCCGCGCATACCATAACGAATGCGAAGAGCGTTCCTATGCTGGTAAGGTCACCGGCGACATTGCCGGGAATAAACGCTGCAAATATTCCAACAAACACAAAGAGGATCATATTTGACTTATACGGAGTTCGAAATTTCGGATGCACATCTGAAAATACCTTCGGAATCAAGCCATCCTTGGACATGGAATAAAATACCCGTGATTGACCCATCAACATGACGAGAATAACCGATGAGAATCCAGCCAATATCGCCACCGTTATCAACTTGGCAAGCCATCCGAATCCGGGCATATAGGTTTGAATAGCATAAGCAACCGAAGCTTCTTTACCTGCTGTCTTAAATTCCTCCCAGTTAGCAATACCGGTAAGTACACGGGAAAAGAGAATGTATAAAATTGTACACACGATCAAAGATCCGAGAATACCTATTGGCATGTCACGTTTCGGATTCTTGGCCTCCTGCGCTGCCGTCGACACTGCATCAAACCCTATGAAGGCGAAGAATACAATTGCTGCGCCGCCGAGCACCCCTCCGAAGCCGTGCTTGTTGAAAGCTTCATGGCCTGGAACATCTGCGGGGATCATAAAAGGAGTATAGTTTTCAGGTTTAATGAACTGCCAGCCGAGCACGATGAAAAGAATAACGATAGCGACCTTAATGAAGACGATAATAGCGTTTACAAATGCAGATTCCTGCGTTCCTTTGATAAGGATCGCTGTGAGAATAACAAGTATTCCCAATGCAGGGAGATTGATGATTCCCTGCACTCCATCCATCGACGTTTCCATCGGCGAATGACACCATTGATATGGAATCGCCCCTATGTCAAAACTTATTAAGAGATTATTGAGGTATTCACTCCATGCAATTGAAACGGTTGCTGCTGCGAGCGCATATTCCAGCACCAGCGCCCAACCGATGATCCAGGCGATGAACTCACCCATTGTTGCATATGCGTATGTATAAGCACTTCCTGCCACGGGTATCATAGACGCGAATTCCGCATAACATAGTCCCGCAAATGCACAACCAACAGCGGCAACCACAAATGAGATAACAACTGCGGGTCCTGCGGCTTCACCAGCTGCCGCCGCTGTCCTAACAAAAAGCCCGGCGCCAATGATTGCACCGATGCCCAGGGCAATCAGGTTTGCTGCACCCAACGTGCGCTTTAATCCTTTTTCCGAATCACCACCTTGAGCCAGGAGTTGCGACAGGGGCTTCTTAATAAATAAACTCATTGTTTGTCAGGTTAGGTATAGTTAGTGGGCCTAAAAATAGCAAAAATTAGTTATGAGTTATGAGTTAGGGGTTATGGGTTAGGGCGAGGGCATGGGAGTGTGCGCGCTAGTATCGGGGGTCACACCCGCACCCACACCCCAACTCATAACTCCCAACTCATAACTTATAACTCTCAGGAGGCTGTACGTTGTCGGACTTATCGAGCGTTTTTTCGGGTGTATTGTCCTGGGATGTAACGTCATCGGTAGCCGTTGACGGATAATCTTCGTGATGCATTTTTTCGCCGAAGAATCTCCGCTGGAAGATCAAAATGATCACGACCCCCATAAAGATCGACGAGTCTGCGATGTTGAAAACCGGACTAAAGAATAAGAAGTATTCGCCCCCAACGTACGGCACCCAATCGGGCCAGGTGTAATCGAAAAGAGGGAAAAACAACATATCAATAACTTGCCCATGAAACCATGGTGTGGGTGAGTTTGCAGGATGGTTGTTGAGCAACACTCCATAGAATGTACTATCAATAACGTTGCCCACTGCACCTCCTAGTATAAGTGCCATACACCAGAGAAAACCGGAGCTTGAACCCTTGTGTGCCATTCTCACCAGGTAGTATCCAATACCGAACATCGCAATGATCCTGAATGCTGTTAAAGCAAGCTTGCCAAATTCATTGTTCCATCGTATGCCGAACGCCATACCCGGATTGAGCAGATAGTGGAGCTTGAATCCGTATTGTTCAGACCCCAAAACAGTGATCTCCTGGTGAAGAAACATGTTTTCATGAACCAGCAGCTTCGATGCCTGATCAATAATAATTACCAGAAGTGCCAGCAAAAAGTACTTGTATATTTTCATTAACTGAGATTCTATTAGCAGGATAGCATTATCCAAACTTTACTTAACACAATGGCTACCGCTTAACATTTATTTTTACGCTCAAAACAAAATCGTCCATTTCAACTGTAACGCCTTCCTCTATGCTCGGTTTTATATCAAGGTTCAAGGCCTGCGTCTCTGTTTGTATATAGGGACTGAATTCCTTTAACGCAGCATTTACGATATCGGAATCCTGTTTTACTTCCAATTGGATCTTGTCCAGCACCTCCATGCCCATTTCTTTTCTAAGGTTCTGGATCCTGTTGACAAAATCACGTGCAATGCCTTCTTTTTTCAGTTCCTCCGTGATCGTTATATCCAGTGCCACCGTTAGCGTGCCTTCGCTTGCAACAGACCAGCCGGGAATATCCTCCGACGAAATAAGCACGTCGTCAAGAGCAAGTTCAAATCCTCCTTTTGATAGTTTTCCTTGTTTTTCAATTTCTGCGATGTCCGGTTGTGTGAACGTGGAAATCACTGCAGCTACATCCTTCATTTTTGGTCCATACTGCTTACCCAACTTAGGAAAGTTCGGTTTTACTTTCTTAACCAGCACGCCGGAGGCATCATCGATATATTGAATAGCTTTTACGTTGACTTCAGCCAGGATGATCTCCTCAACTGATTTAACACGTTTAGCAAACGATTCGTCCAATACCGGAAGAAGAATTTTCTGTAACGGAGTGCGTACTTTGACCTTGCTGTTTTTTCGCAACGAATGAACCAATGAACAAATGCGCTGTGCGTAATTCATCGATAACTCTAATTCAGGATCTATGAGATTTTTCTCCGCCTTCGTCAGGTCTGTCAGATGCAAAGAATTGTGACGCAACGGTGTTTTATTGGCCAGAGCCTTGTCACGAATGTTGTCTGTAAGATTTTTATAAAGCCACTCTGCGTAGAAAGGCGCTATTGGAGACATTAGCTGCGCTGTCACCAACAGACATTCATAAAGCGTTTCGTATGCCGCTTTTTTGTCGGTCGACATTTCTCCTTTCCAGAATCGCTTACGGTTGAGGCGAACATACCAGTTGGACAGGTGGTCGTTCACGAAATCCTGAATAGCTCGAGCCGCCCGGGTAGGTTCGTATTCTTCATATGCCAGCGTTACTTCTAGTATCAACGACTGAAGTTTTGAAATGATCCAACGATCGAGATGGCTCAATTGCGATTGAGGAACCGTGTTCATTTCATCCTTGAGAAAGCCATCAATATTTGCGTAAAGCGCAAAAAAAGAATATGTATTCTGCAGGGTTCCAAAGAACCTCCGTTGAACTTCTACGATCCCATCAAAATCAAATTTCAAATTATCCCATGGGGGAGCATTTTCGATCATGTACCAGCGTACGAGGTCAGCACCGTACTGGTCAAGTGTTTCAAAAGGGTTAACGACATTTCCTTTGCGCTTCGACATTTTGTTGCCATTCTTGTCAAGCACGAGTCCGTTTGATATCACGTTCTTAAAAGCAACACTGTCGCACAGCATTACAGCTATGGCGTGAAGCGTAAAGAACCAACCCCTGGTCTGGTCGACACCTTCGGCAATGAAATCTGCGGGATAATTTTTACTGAAGATATCCTTGTTTTCAAAAGGATAATGCCACTGAGCATAGGGCATCGCGCCTGAGTCGAACCAAACATCGATAAGATCGGGCTCCCTGTACATCGGTTGCCCCGAGTTGCTTACGAGCACGACATCATCAACATAAGGGCGATGTAAATCAAAATCATTCGGAAGAGCCGCTTTCATAAAACCAGCTTTAACCGACTTTGCAACTTCGTCATTGAGTTCCTTAAGAGAACCAATACAAATTTCTTCCTTGCCCTCTTTAGTTCTCCAGATAGGAAGCGGTGTTCCCCAATACCGGGAGCGTGATAAATTCCAATCCACCAGGTTCTCCAGCCAGTTACCAAAACGACCTGTGCCCGTAGATTCCGGTTTCCAGTTTATGGTTTTGTTCAGGTCAACCATCCGGTCCTTCAGCGCGGTGGTCTTGATAAACCAGGCGTCAAGAGGATAGTACAGAACCGGTTTGTCCGTGCGCCACGAGTGAGGATAGGTGTGCTCGTACTTCTCGACCTTAAAGGCCTTGTTCTCTTCCTTCAGGATAATGGAGATGATAACATCCGTGGTCTTGTAGTCGGGATGGGTCTCATCTTCATCAGTATAGTTCTTAACGTAAAAATCATCAGCGTTCAGGGTCTTGTGCGTTTTGATGCCGTATTTGGATACGCCTTCCTTCAGTTTTTCGCCTACCTCGTTAACGAATTTCCCTTTTTTATCTACCGTGGGCACTTCGTTGTCCATTTCATCCTTCACAGTCAATGGAGGTATTCCATATTGCTTTGAGATGCGGAAGTCATCCGCACCAAATGTTGGGGATGAGTGAACAATGCCTGTACCATCTTCAGTGGTCACGAAATCGCCGGCAACAACATGAAATGCTTTGTCTGCATCGTACAACGGTTTCACATAGGGCATCAGTTGCTCGTATGTAACTCCAACCAGGGATTGACCCGCGAATTCCTTTGCAATCCGGAAGGGGATCGCTTTGTCTGCCGCCTTGTAGTCCTCGAGTCTGAGATCTTTATTCTTTTCCGGGAAATATTTGCCAACAAGATCTTTTGCCAGCACGACATTCACCGGTTTGTAGGTATATGGATTGAAAGTGTTGATCAGTACATACTTGATCTTTTCTCCTACGACCAGTGATGTATTCGATGGCAAGGTCCATGGTGTGGTTGTCCACGCCAGGATATAGACATCGCCCGTTACGTCCGAAAAGAGGAACTCTGATTTCGCATCTCTTACGGCCTTGAACTGCGCGACGATGGAGGTGTCTTTTACGTCTTTGTAACATCCCGGCTGATTAAGCTCATGCGAACTCAGCCCTGTTCCATCGGAAGGAGAGTATGGTTGGATGGTGTATCCTTTGTAGAGGAGTTTCTTGTCATAGAGTTGTTTCAGTATCCACCACAATGACTCAATGTATTCTCTTTCGTAAGTGATGTATGGATTTTGCAGGTCTACCCAAAAGCCCATTTTCATGGTGAGATCATCCCACTGATCCTTGTACATCATCACCGTCTCGCGGCACTTCTTGTTGTACTCTTCGATGGAGATCTTTTTTCCGATATCATCCTTTGTGATACCTAACTGCTTTTCGACCTGTAGCTCAACGGGAAGTCCGTGAGTATCCCAGCCGCCTTTCCGTTCTACCTGGAACCCCTGCAACGTCTTAAAACGGCAGAAAATATCCTTTACGGTCCGGGCCATCACATGATGGATTCCCGGGGTACCGTTTGCGCTGGGAGGACCTTCATAAAAGGTGAAGGAAGGGGCCCCTTCGCGGTTCGTCACAGACTTCTCAAAAACCTTTTCCTTCTTCCAAAAATCGAGGATTTCTCCCGCGATCTGGGCGAAATTGAGGTTCTTATACTCTTTATACTTGGGCGCCATTTCAGAATTTGAGGATACGATTTTACATAAGCCGCAAAGATATTTGTTATTTGCGATTTACCTGAGAGGTTTTTTGCCCGAATCGCCCAAATTTCAGGTGGGCATTGAGAATACCCCGGAAAGAGCGAAATCAATGGATGCCTTTGCCAATCCAAATCCCATAAAAAGAGCTATTCCGATTATTTAATCCGGGCAGTGTTTCGATCGTTATATTTTACGACGTAGTCGAAAAGTTTTTTCCCCTTGCCACGCTCCTTTGTGAACATCTCCAGGAGCTCCGGATCATCGGCTTCCAGAATTTCCCTCATTAATTTTTTAGTGAGTCGATAGCCCCGTCCGGTATTGAAGTTTACGATCACTTCATCTTTATAAGGGGTAGGCACCGGAATGATCATCAGAGGAATTCCTGAAACGGCGTAAGTCATCCTTGTGCCCGTTTCCTTAAAGTAACAGTACCTTCCGATCTCCACCAACTCATTGAATTTTCTCCACTTGACAAACACTCTTGAACCGTCGCAGTATCCCCACGTCTCATGCTTTTTTAGTTTTCGGACCTTGCCGGTACCATCAGTTATCCAAATTGCTTTTTTGCCAATGGAATAATAATCGGTTATTGATGGACTATTGTGCTTGAACTCATCAAAGGTTTTGTAAACTCCGTTTCGATAGACCGTTGCATCCAGGATATAATCGCTGCGATCGGCTGAGGTATCAATGGTTGATTGCGCGTAAGTACAATTGACGGATAGATGCAGCCCGCAAAACAGCAAGTGTGAAACAGCAGCAAAAGGCCATAGTTTCAATTTGAGGATATTGAACATGAATCCAGGGTGTGATTTATCTTACAACGGAAAAAAGAAAAATAACTTATTCGGCCGATGGATGTTTGTTGTGAATTTTGATCTTGCTAAGATCGATCTCTTCGTCTTCATTCTCTCCATAAAAACTTGAGTCGAAGTCGTCGATGATAAGATGTTCGCCTTTTCCCCTCTTGGGTCTGTCAAACGTCATTATCAGCGCAGGCAGCAGGATAACGTTCGTGAACATGGAAATGATAAGGGTCATCGAGGTTAACAGGCCAAGTGCGATGATTCCTCCGAAGGACGAGAAGGCGAAGATGATAAAACCTGCGAAAAGCACGATAGATGTATAAATGATGCTCTTTCCGGTTTCCATGATGCTGTCGCTGACCGCCACAGGGATAAAGAAATTGTTGGAAAGGATCTCCTGCCGATACTTAGCAAGGAAACGGATAGAATTGTCAACCGATATGCCAAAGGTGATACTGAAAATCAGTGCTGTGCTTGCTTTTAACGGAATATCGAAGAAACCCATTAGCCCAGCCGTTATCATTAATGCAAGGAGGTTTGGAACAAGGGAAATTATGATCATCCTGACATTGGCGAAAAGGATAGCCATCGAAAGCGTGATAAGCACAAATGCCAGGAGCAAGCTCTCCTGAAGATTCGCTATAAGGAATTTGTTCCCTTTTATAAAGATCTTGGAAGAGCCCGTAATTGTTGTAGCAATCGAATCACGTTCCGTCGAAGTAAAAATAGATTTCATCCGGGGTTCAATGGCAATGTGAACCAATGAATCCAACCTGGTCGAGCCGATATCTGCGATCTGGCAGGAGATACGCATTTTGCTAAAGGTTGTGTCGACGAAAGATTTATAGAGGCCACTGCTATCTGTCTGGCCTTTCATGTATTTCAGTATAAATGCACCTTCCTGTCGGGTAGGTAGCGAATATCTTGAAGGATTGCCGTTGTAAAACGCTTGTTTCGATGCCTTGACAAAACTTAACACCGACAACGGGTGCGACATGGATGGAAGGGAGTCGAGGAAGGTTTCAAATTCATCTACCTTGGCGAGGTTTTGCACATCAAGAATTGGCCTTTTCTTTTTGGTCTTGAATTCGACCATGATCTCGAGAGGAAGAATTCCGCTAAAATTTGTTTCGAAGAACTTCATGTCCTTCTTCACCTGGCTTTGTTCGGGAACGTCGTCGACCATGTAGGAAATCGATCGAAGTTTGGATATTCCATATACGGCAAACACAGCAAGTGCAAGCGACGTCAGATAAATCATTGGACGGTGTCGGTGCACGGTGAGATCAACGATTCGCAAGAAAGCACCCATGATCGGAAAGTTCAGATGTTTGAGGTGCTTCTCCGTAGGTACCGGCAGCCAATAAAGGATACTTGGTATCATGATCAGGCTCACGAAAAATAAAGCAAGCACATTAACGCCGGCTACGATCCCGAATTCGCGCAACAACGTTATATCTGTTGCTAAGAGGGTAAGAAAGCTGATGGCCACTGTCAGGTTGGTAAGGAACATGGCAAGACCCATCTTACGGACCACCTTTGTGATCGCCGTCATCTTATCCTTTGTCTTGAAGTATTCGAGATGATATTTGTTCAGGAGATAAATTGCATTCGTTACCCCTATCGTCACAATGACCGGTGGAATGAGCGAACTGAGCAGGGAGATCTTGAAACCGAAAAGCACGAGGCTTCCTAATACCCATACTACGAGGATACCTATAATGATCATTGAAAAAAGAACGGCACGGAAAGAGCGGAAGAACACAAACATGATCACGCCGGTTACCAGCGCAGATGCGATAAGGAAAATGTTCATTTCCCTCTTCAGCGCCGAGGCTACCACGGTACGTATGAATGGCAGACCTGCATAATGCAGTTTAATTTTTGTTTTTTCCTCAAAAACTTTCCCGACGTCCAGCAGCGATTGTGTCATGCCTACCCGCTTCGGCGAATCCATCACTTCCTTTTTGACAAACACCAGCAACATCGTTGCGCCATTGGAATGGTTGATCAATTGCTCAGAATATACCTTTTGGTCGACCGCTATCTGAAGAAGGCTGTCCAGCTGCTGCTGTGAATTGATGCTATCATTAAAGATATCGGCGAGATAGAACCTGGCGTTTACGGTGTCTTTTAGTATCCGCTTCAACACGGGAAGTGAAAGCACCTGCGTAACGCCTGTAATTTTCCTGACCTCTTTGTTCAACTCGCGAAATGCTTTAAAATTTTCGAGCTGAAACACGGCGCTATCCTGCATGCCGACCGCGATGAGGTTTGCATCCTCGCCGAACTGAGCTTTGAATTTGTCGTGATAGATCATGTCAGGATCGTCTGGCGGTACTAACCGGGCGAATTCGTAGCTCATCTCCACCTTGGTAGCGTAGTATCCCATAAAGATTGTGATCACGCCGATCACAATACTTAAGGGAAGCCGGTATCTGATGATCCCTTCTGCGAGTTTATTCCACATAAATTAAGCGTCTGGTGTCCCTTTTTTTAAGGGAAACAGGCTTCAAAGCTAATAATTTTTGCTGTTGGGAGCGGGGAAATGTCGTATATGTCCTCTGTTATTTTGATCCGCGAGGGATAATTTGTTCGATCGCCCGAAGACCAAATTTAAATGCTGATTCCTTTGATTTTCCGGTACAAAGACAACGCGTGCCTATCCGTTAATCCTGACACGAAATCGAGAACATTTCGAAGCATATTGTAAACTGTAGGATTTGATTGGATGGCAATCCGTATATCGACAGGTAACAATTGCTGAAGATTTTGATATTTCCTGGAAGATGAATTGATCATTAGATTAAAACCTGCTGTCGTAAATTCCTCCAACAATCCTGGGAGTACTTCGTGTCCAGCGGCTTCGATCTCCACAACCTGTCGAGCACGATAGATCTTTTCAACAGATATTTTGATGATCTCTTTCAACCCTTGTTTCGACGGGCAGTGATCTGCCAGCGCCACATCGAAAGTTCCATCGAGGATGGCTTCTTCATGTTCGAGGAAAGATGAAGAGCATTCGTCCATAAGATCGCCAATCGCCAGGGCCCTCAAGAAGCCAATCTTCTCCTGCTGATTGGTAAGCTGATCAAGCTTGCCCAGCTTTGATCGACCTTTGGTGATCACACCTTCGAACAATGATTTCGCCTGTTCGTAGGAAACCAGTCCAAGATTACATCCATCTTCCAGGTCAATGATGCTGTAGCAAATGTCATCGGCAGCCTCGACGAGAAATGCCAACGGATGTCTGCCTGAAGCATAATCGGAAACATGGTTTAAACCGAGTTGTTGCACCACCTCTTTGAAACTCTCTTTCTCAGACTGAAAGAATCCAAATTTCTTCTGACTTCTCCGCGATCGGTCGCGCGTTGGAAAATGGGAGGGACATGGATACTTAGTGAACGCCCCCAATGTGGCAAACGTCAACTTCAATCCATATTGATTCTTATTGAGAATGCGAAAGCCTTGCGCATTTCCTTCAAACTTTACGAGGTCAGCCCATTCCGCTTCACTTACCTTGTCCTTGAATGATAAGCCTTGGTGGTGACTGGAGAAAAAATCGGAGATAGCATCTTCACCGGCGTGTCCGAACGGAGGATTACCGAGATCATGAGCAAGGGATGCAGCTGCGACGATTGCTCCAAAGTCAAACAGAGAGTGTTCTTCTTTCAATGAGCCATGCCGCTGAATTATTACTTCTCCGACGCGTCTGCCAAGAGAACGACCAACACTGGAA
>DASVBA010000076.1:0-4172 GCA_036376095.1 Chryseolinea sp. | reverse complement strand
TTTACAAAACCGGAGCAGATCAATCGCAGCCGCGAAGATGCAGAGCCCATTCCGACAGCCGCATGGAATTATAAGAATAATCAGAATTTGAAGGATGTCAGCGAAACTGATATCAAACCTATCATTCCCAGCCCTGTTAAGTTACAGCAAGGGAAAGACACGCTGGAACTCTCCAACTCATTCAAGATATATTATCGCGATGGTCTCAAAAACGAAGCGCAGTATCTTGCGTCTTCCCTGAAGGATATTACGGGTACAGAATTTTCGCTTGTGACATCAAAGCCCGATGAAGAGTCTATAACCCTGGCGTTGGGTCGCACTTCCCCCGGGAACACTCCTGAATCTTATCAACTAAGAATAAACGGAAATGGCATACAGATAACGGGTGGCGGTGCTGCCGGTGTTTTTTATGGTGTGCAGAGCCTGAGAGCATTACTGCCTATCGTAAACTATCAGCGTCAGTCCAAGACGATTTTTTTACCACATGTTGTCGTTGACGATGCACCGAGGTTTGCTTTCAGAGGTCTGCACCTGGATGTGAGCAGGAATTTCCAGACAAAAGAAACGGTGTTGAGACTGCTTGACCTTATGTCTTTTTATAAGCTGAATCGTTTTTTGTTCTACACCACAGAAGACGAAGGGTGGCGGCTGGAAATTCCAGGACTTCCCGAGCTTACTACCGTGGGGGCCATACGCGAACATACCTATGGAATGGAGGCTCCCGTCTTACATCCTGCGTATGGGTCGGGCCCTTTTGCTGAAGCGAGCGGGAAATATGGTCATGGGTATTACACGAGAGAGGATTTTATCGAGATCCTTAAGTACGCAAGCGCACGTCACATCAAGGTCATACCTGAGTTGAATTTCCCCGGCCACGCTCGTGCTGCGATCAAGGCGATGGAAGCGAGACACGACAGGTTGATGAAAGAAGGGAAAGAAGGAGAAGCGAACGAATATCGTTTGATCGACCCTGATGACAGATCGGTTTATTTGTCAGCACAGGGGTATAAAGATAATGTCGTGTGCGTTGCAAGGGAGTCTACTTACAAATTCTATCTCAAAGTCGTTAATGAAATAAGGTTGATGTATCAGGAGGCCGGACTCAAGATGGATGAATTTCACACGGGAGGTGATGAAGTTCCGGAAGGAGCATGGACAAAGTCACCGCTGGCGGCCGATCTGATGAAAAGAAACCCCGACATCAAGGATCCAAAAAATCTACAGACGTATTTTTTTCGCGAGCTCATAACCAGACTGGCTCCGTTAAAAATGCAGATCGATGGATGGGAGGAAGTTGGTTTGTTGAAGACAGAGGACGGTCGCTATTTTCCTAACCGTGAGTTTGCAAATCGAAATGTCAACCTGTTCATCTGGAATAATCTCTTTGACTACGATCTCGGTTACCGACTTGCCAATGCCGGATACGGAGTTGTTCTCTGTAATGTTTCCAATTTTTATTTTGACCTGGCATACAGCAAAGATCCGTTGGAACCCGGGCTGTACTGGGCCGGCTTTGTCGATACGCGGAATGCTTTCGCTTTTGCACCGTATGATATGTTCAAAACAACCAACAAGAATTCTATGGGCCAGAAGATAGACTTGGAGTCAGGCGGTGGCGACGGAGGGAAGGCTATCGTTGAACGCCTTGCGCCCCAGTCCAGGAAAAATATTGTTGGTGTAGAAGCTCAGGTCTGGAGTGAAACGATTAAGGGAAGAGATATGATGGAGTACTATATTCTTCCGAAGCTTGTCGGGTTCGCGGAAAGCGCGTGGGCTCCGGAACGCAAGTGGGAAAAAATCGAGGACCGGATCGAACGCGAAGAAAGTATACAGCAGGACTGGACCGTCTATGCTCAAACATTGGCTAAAAAAGAACTACCGCGGTTGAGTTATTTGAACAAAGGTTATAACTACCGTATACCGCCGCCAGGATGTGTTGTAGAAGGCGATACGTTAAAAGCTAATGTCGAGTATCCCGGGCTACTCATCCGGTATTCATCTGATGGCAAGGAGCCCACACATCGTTCAAGCCGTTTTGATAAGCCGATGAGGATTTCCGGAAAAGGAACCATTAAACTTAAAAGTTTTGACATCGCTGGTAAGTCTAGCCGTTCCGTTACTGTCAACACGAATTCCGGCGTTGTATATTGATCAGGTCTGCCTGGATCATAATACGCAAAATGAAGTTTTATTGACGCGAAATTTCGCGTTGCACATAAATTAACAAAGTACATTTACCGCCACGAACGTTCCGGTTCGGCTAATGCAATAGCACATGATCATAGGTATCGACCTGGGAGGCACCAATGTCCGCGCAGCGCTTGAAAACGATGGGTTTATCCTGAATTTCAGGAAAGAGCCATTTAAGACAAAGGCATCGTTGGACGAGACGCTAACGCAATTGAAGGAATTCATCAGGCCGCTTGTCAGCAATGGCGTGAGAGGCATTGGTATCGGGGTGCCGTCGGTAGTTGATGTCGAGAAAGGTGTTGTCTTCAACGTGACCAATATCCCTGCCTGGAAGCGCGTGCCTCTCCGGGAAATATTGGAGGCGGAGTTCAGGTTACCCGTTTGTGTCAATAACGACGTAAATTGTTTTGCGCTCGGAGAACATCAGTTTGGACACCTGCGCGGAATGAAAAATGTAGTAGGTGTTTCCATTGGTACAGGCCTCGGGGCTGGCATAATAATTAATAACAGGTTGTTCGAAGGGGTGAATTGCGGCGCGGGAGAGGTGGGGCTGCTACCATACCTGGATCATAATATAGAGTACTACGCCAGTGGGAATTTGTTCAAAGTAAAATTCAATACTACGGCTGAAGTTGCCAACAACCGTGCATCTCAGGGCAACCCCGAGGCGATCGAACAATGGAAACAGTTTGGGACGCACGTGGGCGAAGCGCTGAAATGTGTTGCCTATGCCTATGATCCTGAGGCAATTGTGTTGGGAGGGTCTTTATCGAAGGCCTTTCAATTCTTTAAGGAGTCTATGCATCAGTCGATGCTCAATTTCGAGTTTCCAGAGTCGATAAAGCGGCTTAAGATCTTTCAATCCACTGACGATAACATCACTGTTCTGGGTGCAGCAGCGCTGGTAAACAGGCAATTACAGTAAGTTGCCGCGGCATTAATAGACCGAACTCCGTATTTTCCCTGATTAGCCCTTTTCTTTTGGATTTAATGCTATTTTTGCGCCCCCGTCAAGTCTAATTTTTTGTCAATCCTAATTCTTGCGCAAAAACCGAAGCTGTTAACGCAAAATGCGGAGTAGTGGAATCGTTTGTTTGACGACCTTGACCTCCGTCTTCGTAGCGATTTTAGCGCCATTTAAGCGGAATATTCAAAATCACTATTTTGAAATACAACGCAATGGCAATACGCCGGAGATATTTAGTTAAACCGAATTGTCGACCATTGAATTATTAAATCACTAACTATGAATTTGAGTTTTTACAAAAAGAAGCCACAAAGCGGGTACGTACGTTACCTGCTGACGGCAATGCTGCTGGTTAGCTATGTGCTGGCTGGCGCCCAGGATGGGGGGGTTACGGTCACCGGAAAGATAACAGCTGCCGAAGACGGTACAGCAATACCCGGTGTGAACGTGTACCTGAAAGGTACGCAGTCAGGAACAATAACTGACGGTGAAGGAAATTACACGCTCCTTGTAAATGATAGCAAGGGCATTCTGGTCTTCTCCTACATCGGTTATACTTCACAGGAGATCGGCATTGAAGGCAAGACAAAAATAGACGTCGCGATGCAGGCAAGTGTTGAAGCTCTTAACGAAGTAGTCGTAACAGCGTTGGGCATTCAGCGTGAGCAAAAATCCCTTGGATATTCTGTTGGAAAAGTGGATGGAAAGAGTCTCACAACGGTTGCACAGGAAAACGTCCTGAGTGGTATGCAGGGAAAGATTGCAGGTGTTACCATCAATCAGATTGGTGGAGTCGGATCTTCTACGAATGTTGTTATTCGTGGTGCTAAGTCTTTATCCACAGACAACCAGCCTTTGTTTGTTATTGATGGAGTACCGGTAGCAAACGGTATGAACAACTTCAGAACAATGGGCGACCGGAATGAAGTCGACTATGGTAATGCAATTAATGACCTCAATCCGGATAACATCGAAAGTGTTTCTGTATTAAAAGGTCCTTCTGCAGCAGCTCTTT
>DASVBA010000072.1:0-5295 GCA_036376095.1 Chryseolinea sp. | reverse complement strand
ATTACAAATTTGTGATTGGAATAACGTAACTAATCAAAAAAAAACTGCCCAAACCAGGGCAGTTCATTGATACCGTATCGGTGGTCTTTTAATAGTCGGTATTCTTGCGATTGAATCCTCCGCCTCCACTACCCCCTCTGTAACCTCCACCGCCGCTGCGCGGAGCATCTGTTCTCGGTCTTGCCTCGTTTACTACCAAAGTTTTGCCCATAAAATTGAATCCATTAAGACTCGTGATAGCCTGACGGGCTGCTGATTCATCGGCCATTTCAACAAAACCGAAACCACGGCTGCGCTGTGTTACTTTGTCCATTATGATTTTGGCGGAAGACACTTCGCCATACTCTTCGAATAATCCCTTCAATTCCGGTTCGGATGCCTTAAAAGGGATGTTGGCAACGTAAATGTTCATTGTTCAAAATAATAAATGAGAAATTAGTTTATGTCAACTGACAAACTTTGGCTGAAACGAACGCTCGCACTAAGGAGAGAAGGTCTTAGTAAAGAACGGCAATTAACATTTAAAAGTAGTAAGAAATTTTGATTAATGGAAAAGCAAGAATTTAAGCAAGTTCCGTCGAGAGTCCGCGTAATTCTAAGTGGCCCACATTACGTTGTCTATACCCCCCAGGGTACCCGAAAACCATTAGCAGGCTAACTGCTTAACGGCTGTCAGTGGTGGAATAAAGCTGCCCGCGTCGATCCGGAAATCCCGGGAAGGTTGGTTCTTTCAGGTATTAGTAAGCCCGATCGACCGCTCCTGATCCGTAGATCTTTTTATTTGCGCTCTTGGTGTTACCCTTATGTTTGACGCTACCGCTTCCCAAAACGAGGGCATCGAGGTTGTCGGTTACATTCAACTGGCATGACCCGGATCCCGATACTTTCACCTTGGCTTTTTCAAGGGCACAATTGAATCCGTTTATACCTCCAGAGCCACTTACTTCACCCTCAAGAAGTGTCGCATAACCCCGCAGTGTCATGGTTCCGCTGCCGCTTACTTCAGCTTTGATCGTGTTACCCTTAAGATCTACATCCATGCTGCCGTTCCCGGATACCCCGAGCGTTACATAATCAGTTGCAATGGAGTTTTCAGAGATAATTTTTCCACCGCCATTTACCTGAAGGTCGTTTATGTTCTTTACGCTTACGTACAATTTCATCGCTGGATTTAACTTGATGTCATCAATCTTGGCCCAGATGCTCTTGTTTGAATTATCCGGCTTGCGTTCAACGTTCACCATCAAAATCCCGTTTTCAACTTTTATTTCAGTAACTGAAAAAATTTCTGTCAATGCTTCAACGGTCACCTCTTGTTTATTGGTTTGCTTGAGATAAACAGTGTAGTTGGAGTTTACATAGATCCCTTTGAATTCGGGTAGTTCAATCACTTTTTTTGTGTTTTGAGCAAATGTATTGAACGTGGTGACAAATAAAACGGCTAGTAGAACACAGGTTTTCATGGAATGATGTATTAGTTGCCATCAAAATAACCCCGGGTTCCTGGAATAATAAAACCATCCTGACGATTAAAACCGTAGCTGGTCGGATGCAGTCATCAATAATTTTTCAATTCCTCGCCAAACATTACTTGCCCTTTCGAAATATGCTTCGGAAAATCAGGATAAATGCTATTCCTCCAATACACATGACTACCACAATTTCCGGCGTGATCTGATCCATTGCGTGCATATAATGTTGCGGTTAGAAGGTTATTCGCAGCTGAAATTTAACATCGTTTTTGATATTCGTGTTGATAGTATCAGGTCCGGATCCGATTTTTTCTTCGTCTGGAAATCGGGTGGATGCAAACCGTAACCAAAGGCTGAGAAATCGATTCACTTTGTATTCAATTAAAAGCATTCTTCTTGTGCTAACCCCTGAATACGCAGGCATGGAGTACGCAAGCCAAACATCATTCTCGTAAACGTACTGCCGGTTGTCGTAATCATCGGTGTCGGTAATGGCATAACGTGCGGTTAGTTGAATTTTGCCGATATTAGCACTAATGTCCTGCAGCAAGGTCATTCCGCGACTTGTTTGAGCATTAAATTTATATCGGCTAAACTGTGCACGCGTTTTCATTTTTAGTTTTTGTCTGAGACCATACTCCAGGCCTATCCAATAATTAACTTTTTGCCCTTGGTTAGTCGGAAACGTAATCGTGTTTTCCCCGGTATTCCGATGCCTTGACTCCTCCCGCACTTGTACAAACATCAATACCTTCTTCGTTGGTTGATAGCTACACCGCAACAACCATTCGTGCCCATCAGAGGGGGAGTATCCCCGATACTTTAGCCATGGAAAGTCAAAAAAATCCACGTACCCGGATAATCCCAACCTATGATTAAACCTGTACTTCCAGCCCCAATAAATTCCTTTTTCGTTTTGAGTTATGCTGTTCTCTGCAAATGCATTCGAATAGAAGGAGTAGAAGTTTCTTGAAAAGTTTCGATAAAGCACAGCGATATCTAGCTTCGTCGATGCTCCCAACAATATTCCTGCAGTTAAGGCGGTTCCTTTCTTAAGTGATCTGGCAAACTCGCTGAAAAATGCAACGTTTTGGAAGGTACAGTTTACATATGCTCCAACGTTCTGTTGTGTTTTGCCTTCAAAAGCAAATTGGTTGTAGGGGGTCCGTCTGCGTTCGACGTCCACATTAAAGTTGACAATGTTGTACATCAAACCTGCATCAATTTGACGGAGTTTATATTGAACGACCAGCGCCGCATTTTGATCAACAACGGTCTTTCGCTTTGTCAGCTCCGGAACATTTCGATGGAGTCCCGATGACTGAAAGGACGACACAACGGTTTCGCTAAGCGTGTCCGCTTCGAGATTTGCATCGCGCTTTGCCCTCGAATAAAACGCGGTCATGTCAACGTTGGGCGTCAACTCGACGGTGGCCCCGACCCCACGTAAATAGCCTGCCTCATTAACCGAAGTGTAGGGCATTAATCCGATATTGCTTCTTCTGCAGGTGAGGATCGTTTCGCTTCCCTTTCCGGTTCCAAATGCCCCACCCAACATAACTCCCTGAGCAAACTGACTTTGAAAATCTCCAACGACCAGATTTTTAAGCCGTCCTTTGTTTTGAATCTGAAAATGGAGCGACAAGTAGTCAAAGCCATAGTAGTGGCGCCTTTGACTCCATGAAATGGTTTCTCCCGGATCTTTTTCTGCAGTGAAGCCGGCGCTATAATCGCCTGGTGTGCTCGATCGAAACCTCAGGTAAACTTTGTCAGGGGATCCCCTGAACTTTTGTACTGAATCAGCTTCCGCAGTAAAACCGCTCGGAGACTGTAGTGTGCGTTCGTAACGTATCATAAAATAGTTGTCGCCTTCGCTTTTCACGCGATTCCAAAAGGAAGCGTCGAGTGTGGAGGCAGGATCTTTTACTTTAACCAGTGGAGCTATTTTGAGAATAGTTTCGATGTCTAATAGCGGAACCGCCTGAAGTTCATAGATTGACAGCAGCTTACCGTTATTATCTCGATATTCGAGAAAGCTTGTGATCTGTTCTTCACTAAGGATCTTAAGAAATCTCAATTCTTCGGCGGCGACTTTATTTAGATCGAGAGGACGCGAAAGAAGCTGCAATAGGTTTTCGTAAAGCTCCTCATAGTTGAGATCCTGGTCTTGAACCCCGTAAAGGTCATCGGCAAGTCTGATGGGGTCAATATCCGTTCGTGGAAAGTCCTGCGCAGCTGTGCTAATAAACAAACAAACATAGACGAGAAGGTGGACAATTCTCATTTCGTCTTGTTGTTTAGCTTATAGGAAACTGATGCCTGGTGTCTTGAACCAATACCTTGGTTGTATTGAAAAGCGTAGTCAATGCAATAACGGGCGGGGCTGAACCCGAATCCAAAGTAGCCTGTGTTAGGTTGAATTCGAATTCCTGTTCGAAGGAAGAACTTTTTCAGGATTCGGTATTCAATCCCGGCCTTAACAGCTGGGTTGTGATCCAGGTCTTTTTCAAGCTCTGCCGTAACAGTAACATCATCGGACGCCTTCATCAGTACCCCTGCAATAAGCACAGTTGGGATCCGCTCTCCGTCTAGTTCGGATAATTTTGGCTGGTTTATGTTAATCACATGAGCCCCGAGCGACAACCGTTTTGTTAACTCGGCAATTCCGCCAAAACTTGCAGTTAAAACAGCTTTACGGCCAAATCCCTGAATGTTGTATTGAATAAAATTAATCTTTACCCCCAGTGAGGCCAGCCCGAACGTGCTGCCGTAGCCTAAAGTAGCCAGTTGCTCGTTATAGAGATCGTCTCCAAAATGATATAGCCCCAGGCCAGTGACGCCGATTTTTAGTGGACAACTAAACGTGGCAGCGGCTTTATTAAAAGGTTTAAACGAGGGTTGAACATCGTACGTGAAGGCTGCAACAATTGATGTTAATTTAGCAAGGCCCGCCACGTTATTAAAGGCAGACCATTCGTCAGTTAGAGCTGATGAGGAATAGGCCATACCTGCAGCACGGGCACCCATCAGTGTGGATGAACTCTGAGCAAACAATGAATATTGCCATGACAATATCATGACACACAACGATACGTAATACACAACGGTGAGAATTATTACTTTTAAGTTAAGAAAGAGATGAAATGATTATCAGGTTCGTCGCATGTGTTTTCCTGACTATTCCATTGTTTGGTCAACAACAAAGCACAGACTTATACAGCAATGGAAAAGTGCGCTCAGAAGGACAAAAGGATGGTACTCAAAAAGTAGGAGAGTGGAAATACTTTTATCCCGATGGCACGCGTATGGCGGTTGAGAATTATAGTGATGGAAAGTTGGATGGTGAGGTAACATACTTTTTTCCTAGTGGTTCAATTCAGGGAACGGAACATTGGGAGGAGGGTGATCTTAATGATTCAGCCAGGTATTATTATCCGGATGGGAAGATTGAGAGGTTTGGTCGCTACGAGAAAGGCCAGTACGACGGCCAATGGAAATACTTTCATACCAACGGAGTCATTGAGAGAGTACTTCATTATCGCGATGGTTTACCTGACGGCGTGGTGAACGTTTTTAGTGAGCGAGGTACGTTGTTGCAGGTGGGATCCTATCTGCAAGGTAAGGAAGACGGCCGGTGGGAATTTTACACGGAAGATGGTCAATTGAATTATTCCGGCTACTATAAGAATGGTGAAAGAGTCGGGGAGTGGTTCGAGTATGATCGAAAAGGCAGAAAGAGACATTGGAGGTACAAGTAGTATCACTCATAACAGTAGTGAGCAGTCAATACCTGATTGTTGATTGTTGATTGTTGTTTGTTGAT
>DASVBA010000071.1:0-5115 GCA_036376095.1 Chryseolinea sp. | reverse complement strand
TTTACAACATGCTGAAAGAGCTCGCGCAAAAGATTGCATCATCATCGGGTGGACTATGGGGTTTGAAAACTGTAACCAATGAGGAAGCAAAGTTTCTACAGCTTCCGATGATAAGCGACCCATCAAAAAATTAATTGGATTTTCTCATCCACATTGTGTCATAACGTGCCGGCAATTTTCATCTTTGCGATGTTTTTTGCCTCGCGTATATGGCTTCAGAATCTGTTTTCGGTAGTTCGGTAGTACCATTCCGCCTCGTGTTTCTCATGTGGGCCGTGTTCTATGCCGAAATCATGTTCGGCTTGCCGCTCAGTGCATTTGGCATTGTGCCTAGAACCCTTTATGGCTTGATAGGCCTATTTATGGCCCCGCTCATCCATGGAGATATCCTTCACCTCATTTCGAATACCATTCCTCTGTTGTTCCTCGGCGTGGTCTTGTTTTTTTTCTACAATCCTATAGGAGGCCCGGTATTTTTGCGCGCCTATTTCTGGACAAACATTCTGGTGTGGTTATTTGCCCGGCCGGCCAACCATATTGGAGCAAGCGGCGTAGTTTATGCACTTGCTTTCTTTCTTATTTTCTTCGGATTATTCCGTCGTGATTTCTTGTCTATATTTATCTCCGTTGTTGTGTTGCTTTTATATGGTGGAGTCTTTTACGGAGTGTTACCGACCGATCCACGCGTATCCTGGGAATCACACTTCGCAGGAGCCCTGGTTGGAATTGCTTCGGCGATAACCTTTAGCAATAAAAAAAGAGTGAGTTAGTATGGATGCAAGTGTAAGGAAAATATTAACCGATCTAAGGGCAGGGAAATATTCTCCAGTATATTTTCTGCAGGGTGAGGAGACGTACTATATCGACTTGATCTCAGACTTTATAGAGCAGAATGTCTTAACCGAAGCCGAAAAGGGATTTAATCAGGTTATACTCTATGGGAAGGATGTTACGATGGCAGCGGTGCTCACAAATGCACGACGTTTTCCGATGATGGCAGAACGTCAGGTTGTGATCGTAAAAGAGGCCCAGGATATCCAAGATCTCAACAAGGATATTGGTTCAAAGCTCTTGCTGGATTATTTGACAAAGCAAGTACCAAGTACAGTGCTCGTCTTTTGTCACAAGAATAAAAATCTTGATAAACGCCGGGAACTGGGAAAGAAAATCGAGAAGCTGGCAACAACACTTACCACCAAGAAAAGTTATGATAATCAATTGCCGGATTTCGTGACCGAGTATGTCGGCGAAAAGAAAGTATCCATGGAAGACAAAGCTATCCTCGCGCTTTGTGAGTTCGTGGGAAATGATCTTCATCGTCTTGCGAACGAAATCGACAAGTTGATCATTTCATTACCTAAAGGCGAGTCGATTTCCTTGGATCAGGTCATGAACCAGGTAGGAGTGAGCAAGGAGTACAATATTTTTGAGCTGCAACGCGCTATACTTGTCAAGGACCCGTTGCTGGCTAACAAGATTGTAAATTACTTTGAAAGCAATACCCGCAAGAATCCAATCATACCTGTTGTAGCATTCCTGTTTTCCTTTTTCAGCAAACTCCTGGCCGCCAGTCAGGCTTCAGACAAAAGTGACAAGGGACTCGTTAGTGAACTGAAAGTGAGCCCGTATGCAGCACGTGATTATACTTTGGCTTTACGTCAATATCCTCAGCAGAAGATAATGGATAACATCTCGTCATTGCGTGAAGCGGATCTGAAACTCAAAGGAGTGAACACCGGATCTGCTGACGAAGGACAAATCTTCCGTGAGCTCATTTGGCGACTCATGAACTAGCCGACCGCATAATTCCGGCACAAATTTGGACATTTACACCTTAACGCATTACCTTTAAGGTCAACTACCGGAGAGTGATACCGGACGTGACAATTTTTTAAACTGATTTTTTGGTTCCGTATTTGCAATATTTTTTTTGGAACACTGTTTTAATCACAATTCATACACAGTCATAATGTGCAGGTTTGTAGCTTTTTGCTATTGTTTTCTTTTTGGTCATTTTCTGCTGGCTCAGGATCAACTGTCGCAGGATAGAGTTGAAAAGTTGTATCGTCGCGGTACCGAACTTGTCAATCATTCAAACTATGGTGCTGCGCGTCATGTCTTCTCCGACTTCTTGCTTGCTGCATCACCGAGTGATTCCAGGAGGGGTGAGGCTGAGTATTACGTCGCCTTCAGCGCTCTGAGTCTTGGCCATAAGGACGGTGAAAAGCTCATCGATGATTTCATCGAGCACAATCCATCAAGCCCGAAAGCTTCAACTGCTTACTACGATCTGGCAAACTTTTTCTATGGTGAGTCCAACTACGCTAAGGCATCCAACTACTTCAAGAAAGTGGACTTCCCCGCTTTAACACTTGATCAACAAAGTCAGGGCCATTTCAAATGGGGTTACAGCTATTTCAATCAAAAGAAACTTGATGAAGCGCTCGAACAGTTCAATTTTGTTAAAAGACAAAGCAATGCATATTCACCCGCAGCTAATTATTATGCCGGATTCATCGAATACTCAAAAGGAAAGTTTGATGAAGCGCTCTTTGACCTGAAGAAAGCTGAAGCCAGCCCCGCCTATGCCAAGATCGTTCCCTATATCATTGCCAACATTTATTATAGACAAGGTCGATTCGATACTTTGCTGGAATATACTAACTCTCTTAAGGATCGCACCGATCTTGCAAATGCGAATGATATCGCGATGCTCGCGGCGGAGGCGCAATATTATAAAGGGGATTACAAGAAGGCCCTGGAGTCCTATCAAAAATATCTTGATAATAATGCAAAACCCGAGTCAGGATTATTATTCCGTGCAGGCTATGCCAATTATATGGCAGGAAACACGGCTAAGGGAATTGAATACCTCGACAAAGCAGCCGCCGCCAAAGACACCGTTAGCTACTACGCTTCCTATTATCTCGGTATTCTTTACCTGAAACAGGGCAACAAGCAGTACGCCTTTAACGCATTCAACTATGCGAAGAAAAATCCGAAAGACAAGAAGCTGGCAGAGGAAAGCTCATTTCAACTAGCGAAGGTTGCGTATGACGTGGGCAAGCCGGATGTGGCTATAGATGAGTTCGAAAGATTTCTTGTAACGTACCCATCCAGCACACACAACGTTGAGGTGAAGGAATTGCTTGCGCAGGCATATGTGAACGGCAATAATTTTAACAAGGCAATCGAATACATCGAAGCGTTGCCCAACCGTAGTCAGTACATCAATCAAGCTTACCAGAAGGCGACTTACCTGAAAGGATCTGAAGCCTTCAACAAGGCTGATTATGAGCTGGCGGTTGAATACTTTTCGAAGTCCTTAGAATTTCCTATCGACAAGCAATACGTTGCTCTTGCCAGTTATTGGTCTGGCGAGGCATACAGTATCGGAAAACATTATGACGATGCGGTTTCAAGCTATTCAAGAATTATCAGTATGAGTGGTGTGGATGATGAGACGCTGATCAGTACACGATACGGCCTTGGATACGCGCATTTCAACCTGGAAGCTTATGATAAAGCGTTAACGAGCTTCCGAGAGTTTGTAAATCGCGGCAACAAAAGCACACCCAACTACGCCGATGGTTTAATAAGATTGGCCGATTGTTATTATGTCAGCAAACAATACGAAGAGGCGTTAGCTAGTTATAATCGCGCACGAACAATAGGATCTTCCGATAATGACTATGTATTACTTCAATCGGGGGTGATCTATGGCATTCAGCGCAAGTATTCAGACTCAAGATTGATGTTTGCAGATATGATCCGTGCTTATCCCAAGTCGCAATACCGTGATGAAGCATTATTTCAGCAAGCACAATTTGAAATAGAACAGGGCAACTATCAGGCTGCCGCCGATGGACTCACACAGCTGATAAGAAACGGTTCGAATTCCAGATATCTTCCCTATGCATTTCTGAGAAGGGGAGCGTCATTCTTCAACCTGAAGCAGTATGATAAGACTATTGCTGATTATATCAACGTGATACAGCAGTTCCCTGGCCATCCTGCGGCTCAGGAAGCTTTGATTCCATTGCAGGAAGTCTTGAATTCGTCCGGCCGTTCGGGGGAATTTGAGAAATACCTTGCCATCGTTAAGAAATCGAATCCCGACAACAAAGGTCTGGAAGGCCTTGAATTTGAGACGGCAAAGAACTTTTACTTTGACCAGCAATACCAGAAAGCTATTACAAGCCTTAATGGTTTTGTATCATCTTATCCGCAATCAGCAAGATCACACGAGGCGAGGTATTACATAGCAGAGTCCCATTACCGCTTGCGTGAGTACGACAAAGCGTTTCCAATCTATAAAGAGCTTGGTAACGACATGACCTTCAATATGGCGGGTAAGGCTGTAGCGCGTGTTGCTGAGATCGAGTTCAAACAAGGCAAATACGAAAACGCGATCACCTCTTTTCAGGCGGTGGAACGAATGGCTTCCAACAAGAGAGACCAGTACAATGCGTGGTCTGGACTTATGGAGTCATACTATTTTACGAAGCGATACGATTCCGCAGATGTCTATGCCAAAAAGATACTTGAACAAGGCAACGTGAATGCCGGTGCAACGAACAAGGCCTCTCTGTTCCTGGGTAAGACAGCAATGGCCAGGGGAGACTTTGACACGGCTAAAGACGAGTTCCTTAACACGCTCAATGCTGCACAGGACGAATATGGGGCAGAGGCAAAGTATCTTCTTGCGCAGATATTCTTTCAACAAAAGGACCATAAAGCCTGCTACGAGACTCTGATCAGCCTGAACGATGATTTCAAAGCATATCAAGAGTGGGTTGGAAAGTCATATCTGCTTCTTGCAGACAATTTTACGGCAATGGATGATATATTCCAGGCCAAGGCTACGCTTCAGTCGTTGATAGATCATTTTCCTTTGCAACACGTAAAGGACGAAGCAAAACGAAAACTCAACGCTTTGGACCAGCTCGAAGCAGAAAAACAAAAACAAACGGATGCTGACACACTGGAGCTCAATAGATAAATTACAGATGCGACGCTACCTGAAATCATTTTCAACCAGATTGGCCGCACTGACTGGGGTTGGCTTCCTCTCCATTTCTTTGCTTTATGCACAGCAACCGAAAAAAGACTGGG
>DASVBA010000070.1:0-6251 GCA_036376095.1 Chryseolinea sp. | reverse complement strand
TTTACAAGAAAATTAGGGCATGACTTGAAAGAGTACTTGAATAACTAGTATAATGCAGGCCACAAAGCCCACCAAGAACCACAACGTTCACGACGAACTTTCTAGTGATTCGCGTTGTGATCTTAGTGCCTCCTTTGTTATCGTAGTGACCTGCATTTACAAAACCCGTACACTGGACCGCGCAATACCGTGTTGCAAAATTTCATTTTCTAAACACTAGCTTGTTTTTTCAGCGGCTGCTTCCAATCCTGGCTTTCTCTTTAGAATAAGAGCACTGATGAGCGCAATGACGGTGGCAATTGGAAGAACCTCACCATAACTTATCAGGATGATAAGGAATGGATTTTTATACATCTCTTTCAGCTGCGCCATCTGTTGAGCTTTTTGTTCAATCTCCCCTTCGGTCAGGCCCTTCAGCTTCGCCTCATAGAGTACGTGATGGCTATAGGAGTCGATGAAATCCGGGACAAAAAAGTTATAGTGGATCAGCCAAACGCCCACATACATCGTAGAGGCGACCAACGCCATAAAGAAACCCATTTTGAACGCCTGGCCGAAAGTAATCACTCCTTCATTTTGTTTGTCGCGGTAATTCCTGATACCAAAAAAGATGAATGAAAAAGCGATGATCATGCCCGCGTATCCGATGGTATCGTTGCTTTCAAACTCAGGATTAGAAGTGCACACCGTCGACCAATAAACCATGTTCGAAGTGATGATCAATCCGGCAATCGACCCGAATATCAAAATGTTCTTTCTCATATGAATTGTTTTTTTAACCTAAGTTGCAGCGCACACTATCAATTTGCTTTCAACCTTAAGGTTGATTTTCGAAAAAAAACGCTTCAACCTTTAGTATGACCATCCTTACGGAATAATCCCGAGCCGTTTCGCCTTATCGATTGCCTGTGTCCGGCGCTCCACATTCATTTTGTCGAATAGGTTGTTTGAGTGGGTCTTGATCGTGCTGAGGGATACAAACAATCGATCGGCGATCTCTTTGTTGCTGAGGCCCTCCGCCATTAGCTGCAACACTTCGAGTTCACGCTTGCTCAAATTCAGTGACTCCAGCTCCTTCCTGTTCAGCGAGAACGGAGCGCTCACGTATACCTCTTTTTCTATCACCGTAATCTTTGGCTTAACGATCTTCATCGCCAGCCAGATGCCGAGTCCCGTAAAGATCAATGCTATTGCCCCAACATAGATTTCAAGAGCATGATCGATAATGACGAAACGCAACTCGAGCCATTTTAGAATGAACAGTAAAAGGGCCATGCAAATACCATAAAGGATCAATTGCCCATATTGACGCTTTAGCCTGACCATCATTCCTATGAAGTTTCTAATAAAAATAGGACTTGGAGTTCACGATTGAAAATTGCAAAGTGAGGGACGAAGCCGGACTTCATTTGTTGCCGATTTTAGCGATATTCAGACCTTAATTATTGATTCAATGAAAAACACGCTTACTGGAATACTGGCTTTTTTTTGCCTCGGGGCATGTACAACGGCTGAAAATGACAAATCAACATCCACTGATGAAAGTTTGATTCAAATTTCAAACACGTTCCCGGAGAAAGCAAAAGACATGACCATTTATGAAGTGAACATCAGGCAGCACACACCTGAAGGGACCTTTAAAGCATTCGAGCCCCACATTCAGCGGATAAAAGAGGTTGGCGCGGATATACTTTGGATCATGCCTATGCAGCCTATTGGCGAGAAGAATCGAAAGGGCACGCTCGGAAGCTATTATTCGATCAAGGACTATAAATCGGTCAACTCCGAATTTGGAACACTGGACGATTTTAAATCTCTGGTAAAAACCGCCCACGACGCAGGATTATATGTGATCCTGGACTGGGTTCCGAACCACACTGCGTGGGATCACACCTGGGTCACCGAACATCCGGAATATTATATGACCGACAGCGCTGCATCGGTAGTTGGAAAAGGACTAGGTGTTGATGCCAAATACTATAAGAAGAAAGGAATTGGTAACCTGGTCTACGAATCCGATTGGGACGATATCGCACTATTAAATCATTACAATCCCGAAACAAGAGCTGCAATGATCGACGCCATGCGCTTCTGGGTGACGGAAACTGATATCGATGGTTTTAGAATGGACCACGCTGGCCACGAGATCCCCCTATTTTTTTGGGAAGAATCTACTGCAGCGTTAAATCCTTTGAAAGATCTGTTTTGGCTGGCTGAATGGGATGAACCCAGGATGCACATCACATTTGATGCTACCTACGATTGGGATTTGCTTCGACTGACAGCCGCAGTTGCGCAGGGCAAGGCCACAGCCGAAGATCTGCATGATCACATTCAAAAGGATGTAACACGTTACGGACGAAATCCTTTCCGCTTGAATATGATCGACAATCACGACGAAAACTCCTGGCATGGAACGATCCGTGAAAAATATGGGGATGGAGAAAAGGCTTTCGCGGTGTTCACCTACGCCGCTTACGGAGTTCCAATGTTGTACAGCGGTCAGGAGGCAGGGCTGGACAAACGTCTGAAGTTTTTTGAGAAGGACACTATTTCGTGGGAAGACCCCGGTAAATATTTTGAATTTTACCAAAAGCTGAACAAACTGAAAGCAGACAACGTCGCGCTATGGAATGGACAGTACGGGGGAATGCCACAAAAGCTCGAAGATGGAAACAAAGATGTCTTTTCGTTCAAGCGCACAAAGGACGGAAATACCATAATCGGGGTGATCAACTTCTCACCAAAAAACCAGTCTGTCAAACTTGATGCTTCGGAGGTTTCCGGTAGCTATACCGATGCATTGAACGGCGGCACGCTCTCCGCCGGCGAAATGCAACTTGGCCCGTGGCAGTATTTCATTTATTCGAACAAACAATAGCGTTTTCCTTCTTAACATCCGAATGATCTCAATTTCGACGACCACGAGGGCATGCATATACGTGATCGCCTGTGTCTTCCTTTGCGGTTGTGCAAATACCAACCCTCAGAGAAATAAAAAGTCGTTTAACGTCATTGCGTTCTATACGGCAAAAAATGACCGTGCACATATCACTTTCGTTCATGAAGCGAACAAATGGTTCTCATCTGTCAGTTCGAAATACAATTTCCATTACGACTCGACGGACAATTGGAGCAACATGAACGCGGAATTTCTTTCAAGGTACCAAGTGGTGCTTTTTCTTGATACAAGACCGGAATCGCCGGAACAACGCGAAGCATTCCAGAAGTACATGGAGAACGGCGGAGGTTGGATCGGATTTCACTTTGCGGCATTCGCTCTCAACAATTCGGCGTATCCACAAAATTGGGATTGGTATCACACGACCTTTCTAGGCAGCGGCGAGTACGGAAGCAACACCTGGCGGCCAACGTCGGCTATACTTCGTGTGGAGGATGGAAAGCATGCAGTCACGAAAAATTTACCATCCACGCTTAAGACCTCCCCCAACGAATGGTATCGCTGGCAGAATGACTTGCGAAAAAATCCGGATATAAAAATATTGTTATCAGTTGACTCAACGAGCTTTCCCCTTGGCACGGGACCAAAGCAACACGAGATCTGGCACAGCGGCTACTATCCCGTGGTTTGGACGAATAAGAATTTTCGCATGCTTTACGTGAACATGGGCCACAACGACATCGACTACGAAAACAAAACCAATCGACAGTTGTCCTTTACTTTTGGCAATGCCGTTCAGGACCGGCTGATCATTGACGCGCTGCTTTGGCTGGGGGAAAATTAGGTATAAGGTATAGGGTATAGGGTATAAGGAGGTATAGGGTAACGAAACGCACTCACATTCACACTCACACCCACACTCCAACTCATAACTCATAACTCCTAACTCCTCCCAGACGTCGACTTTACACAAGATTTTCTTTCACAGCTTTATTCACCATATCGATGGCGTTGTTAACGCCGAGTTTTTTCATGATGTTAAATCGGTGTGTTTCGACGGTGCGAACACTTTTTCCCAGTGAATCGGCAATTTCTTTATTCGGCGTGCCATTAATGATCATTCGCAAGATTTCCCGCTCGCGTTTGGTGAGGTGGTATTGATCTTCCAACGTGGTGCTTTTTATGTATGGTTTTGTATTCAGTAATCTATTGGCCAAAACGTTTGATACTGCCCCGCTAAAATATTTGTTACCGGCATGGATCTGCTTTAGTGCTTTTACAAATTCGCTTTTGTCGGTGTCTTTTAACAAATATCCATAAGCACCAGCGTCAAGGGATTGCAGAACGTACTCTTCCGAATCGTGCATGGACAGGATCATTGCTTTTGTCGAGGGTGATACTTCTGAAAGTTGTGACGCTGCTTCTATTCCATTCATTTCGGGCATTCTTATGTCAAGCACGAGAATGTCGGGGTGCAGCGTCCTGGCAATTTCAAGAGCTTCCCTACCATTACCCGCCTCGCCAATCACATTCAGGTCTGCTTCTGATTCCAACATGGCTTTGATCCCCTTTCTAACCAGAATATGGTCGTCGGCAAGCACGATGTTTATTTTTTCCATTTATATTAAATCTTTTATTTCTAAACTTCTTCAACGGCCATTGATGATCGGGCAGGTACCGTTAATGTAACTGTTGTTCCCTGACCAGGTGCTGAGCGGATATCGAGATTGCCATTGATGTATTCCGTACGTTCGTACATGTTGAAGAATCCACGCCCGGAATCGATGTTCATACTACGGGCCTCTACCAGTTTTTCATCAAAACCATTTCCATCGTCCCTTACGGAAATGACGATATCGTTTTCGGTCTGACTCAATCTTACTTCAATTGCCTTTGTGTCGGAATATTTAATTGCATTGTTGATTGCCTCCTGGACGATCCTGAAAATATTATTTTCGGTTTTTTGTGGAAGTCTGTGGGTTATTTCACCATCAACTACATATCTTAATTCGATATTGGTAAGCTTACCTATTTCCCGTATGAAGACATTCAAACCTGCGTTCAAACCATAGTCTCCTAAAACCGTTGGCTTGAGGTTGAAGGTTACCCGCCGCACTTCTTTTATCACTTCAACAATAAGCTGCTGGATCTCCTTAAGTTTTCGCGAAGCCTCGACGTCATTCTTCAGGTCGATGGATTCAATTTGGAATTTTAACGAAGTAAGCAGCTGTCCAATTCCATCGTGAATATCCATGGCAAGACGTTTTCTTTCTTCTTCCTGCCCCTCGAGTATAAGTACTGAACGGAATTTTTGTTGGTTGATCTTCTTTTCAATCTCCGCTTTATTCTTCAACAACATGCTTTGTTCAGCTTTCTTGTGGCGCGTTATCTCCGAACCCATCACGACTAATTCATCAATTTCGCCCCGCTCATCGTACACCGGGCTGATGACGATATCGGACCACAACTCCTCTCCACGCAAAGATTTGAAATGTACCTGGCCCTGCCAGTGATTTCCTTCCGATACGGTATCTATTACATCATCCATCCAGTCATCGACCGCCATGGAGCCTTCAAAAAGGTCACATATCCTCAATGCCTGCGAGATTTCTGATTTGCCTGTCATGCTAACGAAAAGCTGCGAAATGAAAGTGATGGTACCGCCGCGATCCGCTTTCGCATAAAGTTTCGGGTTTTCTACCGGCTCGTTGATATGTGATATTTGCTCGTAAGACTTCTCCAACGACGCGTACAATGCTCCTATCTCCTTTGAAAGTTTCTTTGCATTCTTTTCAGAATCAATGAGCTTGCTAATCGTCTTATTGACGTGAATGGTTGTAGGTCGGAAAATGAATAATATTTCCCCTAATATCACGAGGATCGAAACAGCAAGAAGAAAATACTCCATGTGGCTGAGTCTCGTTACTTCAGCTTCAGCTTCGGCATCATATTGGTAAACTATTTTTTCCATTCCCGTGAGAAAATCGCCCTCATGCTGAAGCACAGTCTCAACGGAAGCCCTGACGGAATCGTATGGCAAGTCAATGTTGCGTGATATTTGAGTCACCACGTTGGTTGCATGCTGCGCCATGATATCAAAATGTGGATTCAATTCATCAAATAGCGCCGAGACCTCAGGGCTATTATCTCCCGCCAGATTCAGACTGTCGTTGCCATGAAGCAATCCGTCCTGGGAAATTTTCCATAGCGCCAACGACGATCGAAGATTATTGAGAACGAACTTTCTGTCAGCGGTGGATTCCACCTGCGACAGCTTCAGTAAACTCTTGGAAATTTTTTGGCTTAACATCCGCTGTTTGCCAGCGATATTCACCACGTGCGCATCGTT
>DASVBA010000069.1:0-3005 GCA_036376095.1 Chryseolinea sp. | reverse complement strand
CGGCAATTGCCAGTTTCCGGCAAAAGCAGATAAATATTGACGTACCGATCGCAGCCGGCCTTGTTGCGCTTTTTGCGCGGAGTAGTTATGACATCATCACCGGTTTCGGTCCTGGTTATCTCGACTCGTTCTCCGGCCTTGTGTTCTTTTTATTGGTAGGCCGATGGTTCCAAAGTAAAACTTACGAGAGCCTTGCATTCGATCGTGATTTCAGATCTTATTTTCCGCTGGCGGTAAGCCGGCTTTCCGGTTTGCAGTGGGATCCTGTTATTATCTACGAACTAAAGAGGGGCGACATCGTGAGGATACGCAACATGGAAATTGTTCCCACCGATTCGTTGCTGAAGGAACGCGAGGCGTACTTTGATTATAGCTTCGTGACTGGTGAAGCCAGACCAATAAAGATCAAATCCGGGGAACGCGTGTACGCCGGCGGAAGGCTGTTGGGGCAACCGGCGGAGCTTATTGTAGAGAAGGAAACCACTCAAAGCCACCTCACCAGTCTTTGGAACAATGAAGCGTTCCGAAAGACAAATGAAAGTAGTTATAAGAAGGTTATTGATCGTGCGGCGAAAAACTTCACATGGATCGTGATGGTGTTGGCTGCGGTCACGGCCGTGTATTGGTATTTCTATTCGCCGGCAGAAATGTGGCTCGTCCTTACATCCGTACTTATGGTAGCCTGCCCGTGTGCATTGGCATTGGCTGCGCCGTTCACGTATGGCACCATGCAACGCGTATTCGGAAGGAATCATTTCTATCTTAAAAACGCGGATGTTATCGAACGAATGGCGAATGTTAATGCCGTTGTTTTTGACAAAACGGGAACTGTCACCTACGGTAAACTTCCGAACGTTGAGTTCATTGGAAAAATGACTGAGCCCGAGTTGTTGGATGTAAAACTGCTCACGAGTTGTTCTACTCACCCCTTAAGTGCCATTGTGTCAAGGTCTATCACCGGAACTTCGTTGTCGGCGATAACCGGGTACCGGGAGATCCCGGGGAAGGGCATTGAGGCGACGATCAATGGCAGACGGGTACAGGTTGGATCGGCTGAATTTGTTGGATTTTATCAGGTGGATCACAATAGCTCATACGTTTTTGTGGGGATTGAAAACCAGGTGAGGGGCTATTTCAAGATCAGGATAAACACAAGACCAAACCTGAAGACAATGTTGCGGCGTTTGGGTTCCAGATGTATTGCGCTGCTGTCTGGCGATAACGGATCGGATAAGAAAGCAATGATGGCTTTGTTCGATTCGTCGGTAACTCTCCGATTCAATCAGACTCCGAAAGACAAGCTTGAGTTTGTGAAAGAACTGCAACTGGATGGAAAGAAGGTGATGATGGTGGGAGATGGACTAAACGATTCCGGCGCTCTTCAACAAAGCGACGTTGGGATAGCCGTCTCCGATGATAGCGGAGTGTTTAGCCCGGCATGCGACGGAATCCTCGATGGAAACCGCCTTCAGCAGCTGGATAAATTTTTATCCCTGGCAAAGTATTCCGCAGGTATACTTAAGATCGCCTTCGGAATTTCTTTTTTCTACAATGCAATCGCGCTTAGCGTAGCCATGAGCGGACACCTTACGCCGTTGGTGGCTGCTGTCCTTATGCCTGTGAGTAGTATTAGCGTCGTGGGATTTTCGACCCTTGCCGTTAATATGGTGGCGAATAAGATCCTTGGAAAACAACAAATGAACTAAGCTATGGCGATCATTATTATTTTGATTTCAATCAGTTTGCTGATAGCCATCGGTTTCCTTGTATCATTTATATGGAATCTGAAGAGCGGCCAATATGACGATACGTACTCGCCGTCAGTGAGGATGCTGTTTGAAGACAAGCCCAAAAAGGAAAAAAGTAAAAGGTTACAGAAATGAATGAGTTACACCGATCTGCGCTTCTGAAGAAGTATGATGTTCCTACTCCGCGATATACAAGCTATCCAACGGTTCCCACGTGGGACACAGAACAGTTTAAGGTGAGCCAATGGAAAAAACTTGTACGTGAATGTTTTGATGAATCGAATAACGAGAAGGGGATAAGCATTTACATTCATCTTCCCTTCTGCGAGAGCCTATGCACCTATTGTGCCTGCAATACACGCATTACAAAAAATCATGGGGTTGAGATCCCGTATATACAGGCCGTCTTGAAGGAATGGGAACAGTATAAAGCTATCTTTGGGAACAAGCCTGTAGTCCGGGAGCTTCACCTCGGAGGCGGTACGCCCACCTTTTTTGATCCAAAGAACCTGCGTTGGCTGATTTCCTACCTGCTGGAAGGTGTTGAGTTGCATCCTGAATTTGAATTCAGCTTCGAAGGGCATCCGAACAATACCACTGTTGATCATTTAAAATCATTGTTTGATCTCGGGTTCAGACGGGTGAGTTTCGGAGTTCAGGACCTCGATGAAAAAGTACAAAAGACAATACACAGAATTCAGCCTTTTGAGAATCTCGAACATGTTACAAACAACGCCAGGACTATCGGCTATAAGTCGGTAAGTTTCGATCTGGTCTACGGGCTTCCTTTCCAGACACCGTTCACGGTTTCGGATACTGTAGATAAGATACTGAGCCTGCAACCAGACCGGCTTTCGTTTTACAGCTATGCGCATGTGCCGTGGCTCAGACCCGGCCAGCGGGGCTATGGCGATGGCGATCTGCCTTCAAACTTTTTGAAGAGACATCTCTATGAGATTGGCAGACACAAAATGCGGAAGGCCGGCTATGCTGACATTGGAATGGATCACTTTGCGCTTCCAGGGGACGACCTGTTCAAAGCGTCAGTTGCCGGAAAGCTTCATCGTAACTTCATGGGATACACCACAACGCATACAGATCTGTTGATTGGATTGGGTGCGTCTGCTATCAGCGACTCCCGTTACGCGTACGGACAAAATTTGAAGAAGCTCGAAGACTATCTTAATGCATTGAAGGCAGGAGATTTCCCCATAGTTAAGGGTCATGTGCTTTCTGAGGAGGACCTGCTTATCAGGC
>DASVBA010000063.1:0-6042 GCA_036376095.1 Chryseolinea sp. | reverse complement strand
TTTACATACACAATCCTGTGAATTGTAGAATACATCAGGAATTGATTGTCTTCCAACACATAATCATACTGGGTATGTTGTTTCAGGATCAGTTCCGAAAGCTCAGTGTCGGTTTTTGACAACGAATAGCGATTCCTGTTCTTCTCCCATTCATAAGGTTTTACGTCTGCACCAAACGCAACCTGACAAAAGCTGAACAAGATGGCTGACAAGAAAACGTGAATAAGTTTCATTCTATTTCTTTTTTAGGATAATTGACTCTTTATATACTTCGCTTAGTTCTTTAATGGAAACGTTCCACTTTTCAAAATCTCCTGGCATTACAAGTAATCGATCGATGTAAAATTTCTTTGTTAGTATTATTTTGTTGTTGTCGCGTTTGTAGTTGGTTTCCATACCGATAAGTTCACCGTCCACTTTTACACTGGAGGGAAGATACTCCACATCATACCCCTCAGGGATCGTAAATTCGCAAAAATCGTTTTCTACGTACTTGTAGGTCATTTCCATCGGCGCTTCACGTTTTTTATCGATGAAGGCGTTGTAGTAGTCTTTCTTCAGATGAAGATTAATATAAAGTTCGTCACCGATCTTTTGGAAATAATCGCCGATCCGGAAAGTATAGTCTATGTGAGTCGGACGATCGCGGTCCTCAAGATTGGCGAGGTTATAATCATCCAAATAGAATTTGTTGCTTCCCTTGCCGATCAAGCGCGCAACATATCGCTTCACGTCGTCCTTTTCGGAGCGGTCAAGCTCGTAACCTCCGAAGACTTTTGCATATCCCGTTAGTGACGTCTTACCTTTCCCTGTGATCTGATTGCCATCGAGGCTAATAAAGATAGAGTCATTCATGGCGTTCGTTTCCTTGCCCATTTCCGGAACCAGCTTTACCTCATACTTATTTTTATCGTAGCCGATCAAGGCTTCTTTGCCCTGAATCATGGAGGAAGGAAGACCAAAGGCCGTATGATCGCTCGTGGCATCCAGATAATAATACCGCTGTTTGCTGTCGATATAGGTTGCAATCATATGATTATCCACCAGAGGCGTTGGCACCTCGCTGTATTTATAAGGCAGATCCCGTGTGCCGATCCATGTGTGATATGCTTTAACGTTCGCCATCTTCAACATGGAAACGATCAGGTTGGCCATATCCTTACAGTCGCCATAGCGCTTTTCGCAGACGTACGATCCTGTATGCGGAATAAGTCCCCGCATACCCTCCTCGAAAGCCACGTATTGAATATTATCCTGAACCCAATAGAACACATTCCGAACGGTTTCAATCTCTGATTTGCTTTTCTTTACTATGGCATCGACAACGGTCTTTAATTCCTGCGAAGGTTCTGCATTGAGATCGGGAACAAAATTGTAGTACCAGCGATAGAGGTCACCCAAATCAGACAACATGTTTACTTTGCCATTCTTGGTCTCATAAGACTTTACATAACAAATAACATGCGGCGCAAAATAACGAATAGACGGACTATTGTCCTCACCTTTCGTCGGCATCAGGTCAGTCGCAGACCATTCATAGTATTGGAATCCTCCTTTTTCAAACTTCCTGAATTTGACCAGGTGTTTCGGATCATTCACGACGTTATAAACAAGTTCAACTTGTCGCGATGTCTTAATAGTATATGTAGTTTTAGCCTGAGGGAGGTAGGTGGTGAATATGTAGCCTGGAATAAAACGTGCATCCTTCACGACGGAAGTATACTGCAATTGGGTCCGGTTGCCGGATGCAACAGACGGGTACTTAAATGAGTAGTAATAAGAGTCGTCATAAAATATTCCATCATCCCGATCGCTGTTCTTTTTGAAATCAGAAACTGCCATCTCTTTAAAGCGGCTTTTGTCCCAGATGAGGGTTTTTGCCTTTATGTCTTTTACCTGGTTAAAATGCGATCCGTAAACACGTCCTGAGGCATACACGTCAGACTGTTCCTTTAAGTGCAGCTTGTCTTCCGTGATGTCTGTAAAGATTTCGAGTGAGTCGTTCTTTAGAAGGATTGACAGTACTTCAGACCGTTCCACAAATACTGCGGGATCTTCCGGGAACTTGCCTTTCATTGTTTTAAATACATCAGAGCTTTGAGCAAGTCCTTGCTGCAAAAAACACAACGTGATTACCAGCGCGAGCGAGAGCGTTTTATTCATAGGTCATTCCTCCATTGAATTTAAATTCGATAGCCTTGGAGCCTTTCACAAACATTTCGGCCTTACCCTGACGTGACCCCATTACGTAATTTTCGCGGCTGGACAATGATCCGTCTTCATTGTATTTCTCCCGCACACCGTGTCTTTCTCCCCGTTCATAGGAGCCCTTTTCCCTTATCGTCCCATTGGAATAATACGTCTTGTATTCACCATGGTAACCACCGTCGGCGTACCGGTATTCCGAACAAGACTTGCCATTATCATAATTGACTTTTTTTATACCGTCGAGCACCCCGTTCTTATAGGTTTCCTCATAAGCAAGTTTCCCACTCGCATAATTTGCTGATATGGTGGCATTACCGTTAAAGTTCACCCATTCGCCGGCATTCTCGCTGGAAACGAGACGGTAGGAAAGAAGACTGCCCTGGTAGTAAAGTTTTTCAATTATCGGCTTTCCATCGGGCGAATAGATCCGGGTAATGCCGTGGCGTTCATCGTTCAAATACTCTACCACCGACGATGTTTGTCCATTTTCATAACGGTAGGTCCATGTGCTGTCGTAGTCACCCATCAGATAGGAACCTCTTGAGTCCAGCGCACCATTATCATAGTATGAGCTCCACACGCCTTCCTCCAGATTATTGAGGAATGAACCTTCGCGCGCTACCTGTCCGTTGATCGCATTCTGAATGTACTTACCCTCCTTTCTGCCACTCAGGAGGTCATAGGAGTAGTAGACCTTTCCATTTGGAAACCATTTGGTGACTTTGGTATAATCGCCGCATTGCGTCAAATATTTTGTTCTTGGCTTTCCATTCCTATAAATGGTTTCATATGCCGTCTCAGTTCCTTTTTTGGATGATTTCATGATATCTTTCCCTCCGTTGTCAAAATCACGAATGCTCAACAGCGACCCATCCTTATAGTCTGAGGACAACATCAATTTACCTTCAGTATTATAATCGTAACACTCACCGAACAGGAGGTCATTCATGTAGTAATAGTCTGACTCCAGCACACCGTTGGGATAATAGTTTAGCCATTGCTGTTGGCGCTGACCTTCGACAAACCAGCCCTCCTGTTTTATCTGACCATGCTCATAATATTCGATAAAATATCCGTGTAGCTGTCCGCCTTTGTAATGAGAATCAAACTTCTTCGCTCCCGTTCTAAAATATTCGAACGCTGCTCCCTCAGCCTCTCCGTCGACATAAACAAACTCACTGCGTTTGCCACCCTCCGGGTAATAATAGGTCCAACCGCCGTCAAATTTTCCTTTCTTATACTTACCCTCGGAAGCAAGCTGGCCGCCCGGATAATATCCTTTGTTGTTGAATGTCCCGCTTGAGTTCCCGGCGCTGGAAATCACCTTTCCGTTAGCATCGAGGTAGGTTGTCTTGATGAGCAAATCGTTCTTATAGGTATGGACATAGTAGACTTTGCCCTCATGATACACTGTGTTGTCGCCATCATAGTTACCATCCTTGAAGATTCTTTTTTCAGAATTGTTGCCGCGCCGGTCATAATACATCCAATCGCCGGTCGCCTTACCGTTCGCATAGCTGCCTGTTCGCTCAAGCCTACCGTTGGCGTGATAATACTTCCACACACCTGAAAGCGCGCCATCTTTGTATTGACCTGCAGCCTTTAACTTTCCATTGGGATAATACTCCAGGTACGGACCTTCAGGTTTGTCATTCTTGTAGACCGCCCTGCTTTCAGTCTTACCCGTTTCGTAATAATTCACGAACTCACCGGACGCGCTATTATTTTCGTAGTTATAGGTTTGTTTTACATTACCGCTTCCGAAGAGAATCTTTCCAGCACCGTTTCTCTTACCTCCTGCGTATACTAGCTTCTCTCTTAGCGATCCACACGAATTGAATAACTCGACGTCGCCGTTGATCTTATCCTCTTTCAAATAAAAGAACTGCGTATTGACACCCTCATTAAATACACGAACTTCTCCGGTGTTGTAGTTCTCCACGCTGCTGATCGAGCCATCATCTTTGTAGTAGGTCCAGGTACCCGTCTTCTTCCCTTTTTCGAACACTCCTTCAGCGGCTTTCTCACCATTATTCTCATAATAGACCCACCTACCCTGGTTTAACCCCTGTGCGTCTTTCTCACCAATAGCATCCAGCCTGTGGCTGTCGTCAAAATATCCGCTTATTGGAGCTGTGAAACCCTGGGGCGAACCATTTTGTTTTTCACGGTTCTTTGAAATTGCTGAGTTTGCCACTTCGTAGAAAGCCTTCGTCTTCTTTTCGTTTTTCTTTTGCCATTTGTTCACCTGTTCATTATCAGCAGATTTCACGATATGACAAACAAATGCATCTATCATGTCATTTTGCTTGATCATCTGAAAGACCGGCACATAAAAAACATTCCAGGGATCATTTGCAGAGCTGGCGTCAATCGTCCCCAACTGATCAAAGAGCATTTGAAACTGTCGTACGGTAGCTACGTCAAAGTTAATTGCGGTCTTATAATTTTTATCCATCGCTATCCCTGCACGGATGATCTGATCCAGCTTGTCAAAGGCATTTACTCCCTTAAATGGAATTGTTCCGTCCTCCTTGAACTGATTGGAAAGGACATTGTCGAGCAGTATCAGGCGATCGTTGTCTTCATTGTTAATACTGAGATATATACCAAATGAAAGCATGGCATGTGTCTTCTTACCCTGACCTGCCGAAATACGGGCGAGGTTTAAGTGACTACCAGCGTGAAAAGGATTAATGGAAATAGCCTTGAAGAAACAGTCAATTGCTTTTTCATATTCCTTATGATTATAATGCGTAACCCCAAGGTTGAAGTACAAAGAAGGATCGAAAGGAAAAGACTCAAGTGCTTTCTTAAAAAGCGCAACGGAACGATCATAGTCCCCCTTACGATCAACGGCGATGGCCTGGGATTTCATCAGATGTGCGCGATATTCAGAAGGATTGCTCAAGCCTTCTTCACATACAGCTAATGCCTTATCAAATTGTTCGGCAGCGATGTAGGCCAGAGCCAGCTCATTGAGCATATACACATACCCGGTATCGCGTTTGGGAACGGTAAGATATTTCTCGATGGCAAGTGAATATTTGCCTGAATCGTAAAGTTGTTTCCCACTTTCAACAACCTCTGCTGCATTAATTAGCCTGATCTTTTGGGAGTAAACTGAAGTAGATGCTGCTACGGCTGCAAGCACTAACAGAAAACGGATCATAAAAAATAGTTTAGCGCCGTTCAAAGTAAAAAAATAGTTAATGCTTTATTTCAGCAAAAATTCAAAATAAACCCCTCTGTAAGAAATGAGGGGTTTTTGTCAAAAAATCACGTTGCGGTGATCAGACCCGTTCTTCGATCTTGTTCATTACCTTGGTCTGGATCTGTATAGATTCCTGGTGAATAAGTTTCAACAGGTCGCTGGTAAAGTCTGCGTTCAGCCCCATCGCTTTACCGAGTGTTATCCGCGTTTGAATAATTTCTTCCCAACGCGCGACCTGCAGGATAGTAACGCCATTCTCTTTTTTGTATTGGCCGATCTTCTCTGATATTTTCATCCGCGCCGCCATCTTTGACATTATCTCGTCATCCAACTGGTCGATCTGCTCTCTAAGAATGCTGAGTGTATCTTTAAATGTTTTGTTATCAGACGAAACGGTTCTGACTACAAGACTGTCAATGATCTTTCCAAGTACCGCAGGTGTAACTTGTTGTTTGGCATCGCTCCATGCGGCATCGGGATCAATATGACTTTCAATCATTAATCCTGCCATGTCGAGGTCGAGTGCTTTTTGCGAAATGAAAGATATGAGCTCGCGGTTTCCCGAGATATGACTAGGGTCGCAAATAATATCGAGTTCAGGAATACGCGTCTTCAATTCT
>DASVBA010000340.1:0-2755 GCA_036376095.1 Chryseolinea sp. | reverse complement strand
CTTTGAAGCGTGTTTCTTTTATCACCTTTGTCTTTATTACTATTATTTGATTTTCTTTTCTTACTCATTTTACTAATTCATTTATTATAAAACCGTATTACCGGTTAGGCCTTTCATGCGGCTTTTGCGTCCCGACCTATACATATCGGGTATCAGGATCATTTTAGCAGCCTCTGCGTGAAATGGTATTTACTCAATTTGTCCAGCATCTCCGACATACAAGGTTCACGCAAAGACTGCGAAGATAATGCCGAAAAGGCCGCAAAATTTTCTAAGGTCATCAATCTGGTGCGTAATCGTCGCGTTGATTTTTGTATTATCGATAAACTATTGATCGCGGAGGCGGGTCGATCTGCTTCAGTTTTCTTCACGCACAACGAAGGTAAAAAAATATCATCGCGTTTGAAATTGTTTCCGTCCTTAATCGCTGTTCAGTACACCCAGTTCCTTGTTCAGATTGATGGCTCTCATCTTCAGGAACAGCTGTGCTAACACTACGACGTCGCGGACACAATATTCTTTGATCTTCTGAAGGCCGTTGTCACGGTGGTACGTTACGTTCACCTGACTCCCATCCATACCGTTCTTACTGGTTGGAATGTTGAAAATGGCCGCGAGCAGATCAAGGGAAGTATAATGTTTATAGTCTCCGAACTTCCACATTTCCATCGTATCGAGATGCTGAATTTCCCATGGCCTTTTGCCCATCATATTCAACGCGGCAGGCAGTGCGATACCGTTTACCAGCATCCTCCTGCAGATGTATGGGTAGTCAAATTCCTTGCCGTTGTGGGAACACAATTTTAGAACGGCAGCGTCCATCTTTTCAATCATGCTCTTGAAATCTGCAAGAAGCTCCCGTTCATCGTCGCCGGCATATGCTTTAGTCTTCAACACCAGGTCGCCCGTCTCGGTCTCCATGAATTTGCCGACTGCGATGCACACAATCTTTCCGAATTCTGCGTAGATGCCTGCGCGCTCATTATAGATGACTTCATCGCTCTGATCTTTATCCCGTCTTAAAAAGCTGGCTTTCCTCGACCATTGAACCTTCATACGTTCATCCATCGCATTGTAGTCGTAGGTATTCGCTACTGTTTCAATATCAAGAAAAAGAATTTCGCGCAGTTCCTGAATCATTCACATCGGGTTAAGGTATGTTAATTGTATTATCACCCAGCGTTTAAGAATGCAATACTCCTTCCATCTCCAACTCCTTGATGAACGAAATGTTTTCTTCTCTGATTGAATCGGGCACAAAGACAAAACGCTTGTCAAAGATCTGCGGTCCAATGTAGTAACTTACCCAGTACTCGTTGTTCAAATGGAACACAGATGGATCAATAGGTTCAATCAGGGTAGCGCTGTTCGGTGCAATTGTATCCAGGAAGTGGCGAAGAATTGAGGTACGTTGTGGTTCTCCATCCTTCTCGCCGTAACCCTTGCTGGCAACCAGGGTATTTTCAATTGGAAAGTCGTTATTATTGATAAGATAAACTTTCCACTCGCTCTCACCCGAATTTTTCTTCCGTGCCACGGCGAGTGTGACATTTTTTACTTCCGGGATTTTAATGTCGCTAATCATAGTTCCTTCTTTTCACCAACTCCACACCTCCACATCATTACGATGGTGGAAATTTCCTTTCCCATTCAAAAGTATTTATCCCATAAGTCAATTAAAACGAATGGCCCAAAAAAATACCTGACAGCCGGTGATTTTTCTTTAACTCCGCCACCTGTACGGGTCCGATCTCCGAATTCGGTACATGACGTGATGGTGTACGTTCTACCCAAGTCAGGGCTAAAGCCCGGAGTCAACTCCTTCGTTCTTCTCCGCCTTGAAAGGCGGAGTTAATACTGCTTACTGCGTCAAAGATCTAACGCCCAGCAAGGATATGCCAGCCTTGATCACTGCGTTTTCATGCCACTTCCAGATTCATCCCGAACAAGTCGGCGATCTTGTTCTTTAATATTTCCTCAACCGCATTCAAATTCAGGGGGCTGCCAAGTTCCTTTTGCAGCGAGGTCACTGCCTTGTCATTGATCCCACAGGGAACAATGTGACTAAAATAATTCAGGTCTGTATTTACATTCAACGCAAATCCATGCATTGTGACCCAACGACTTGTTTTTACACCCAGCGCGCAAATCTTCCGCGCCGAGGCCTCATCGTGGGGATTAATCCAAACCCCGGTAAGTCCCGCAATTCGTCCCGATTCCACGCCGAATTCCGCGATCGTTTGGATCACTGCCTCTTCAAGGAATCGCATGTACTTGTGTATGTCCGTGAAAAAATTTTCAAGGTCGATGATCGGATATCCCACGATCTGACCCGGTCCGTGATAGGTAATGTCCCCGCCCCGGTTGATATGATAATACGTTGCGCCAATTCCTTTCAACTCATCCGTCTTCACCAGCAAATTATCTTCCTTCCCGCTCTTGCCCAGCGTATAGACATGCGGATGCTGACAAAACAAGAGAAAGTTTTCAGTAAGGTGCTGCTGATCTTCAGGAAGCGAACGATTCTCACTTTTTACGCTCAACACCTTTTCAAAAAGGCTGGTCTGGTAATTCCAGGCATCCTGGTAGTCGATCAGGCCAAGGTTAATATACCTTGTATTTTTATTTGCGACAGAATTCAAATCAAAATGATGCTTGATTAAGTTTTTCAGTAGGATTCATGATGTAAGTAACGATCGAATTATCCTTCAACAGCTCTACAACACGAAAACCCCTGTAAGATGTTCCCCAACTT
>DASVBA010000052.1:0-13771 GCA_036376095.1 Chryseolinea sp. | reverse complement strand
ATAATAGGCTCTATATCAAGGTCGAAGCTTACTGTCTTGAAACCATCACAATCAATCCCTCCCGGCTCGGGGAGCTTATTGTCTTCGCAAGATTGAATGGTAACAATGAGGAGAGTTAAAACAAAGAATGAAGAGGTAATTCTATTGATGTTCATAATCAAAATATAAGAAAACAATCATGACATACAAAGATGATCTTATGTTATAACAATTAATAACAAGGTAGGTAACTCATTTTGTGACAGGGTATAAGCAACCAATTGATAGAACAATCAGTAGCGGAAGCCAGGAGTGCGGCGAATGAAAAACAAGGATGCTCCTAAAATGAAAATCCCCCGAAGTCCTTGACCACGGGGGATAATCAATTGTCTATAGTTGGCTTTAATCTGGTTCAAAGATATGGGCGAGTGTTGAAAACTCATGCCTTCGAATCGGCCAGGGGAAAATAGTTCAGATGAATGGCCAATATGCAGGACAAGAAGTTCCGCTAGCCGTAAAATTGAAAATCCCCCGAAGTTCACGACTAAGGGGGATTATCATGTCTATAGTTGGCTTTAATCTGCGTCAAAGATAAAACAAATCGTTGTCAAAACAACCGTTTGCATGATAAAATGTGAGAAAAAACTTAATAATTTGGCCTTTTAAGGCGAAAAGTATCGGTTTTTGCGCTGTCTTGAGGGGTGTGAGTCCGCTTAAGGCGCTCCTTTAACTGAGGTTTTGACCCCGGAAAGGTGGTTCTCCGGCTAATATCATAACTCGCATAGATCAACAGCAACAAAAAAACAGCTGCTATTGCCATAAAGATTTTTTTGCTTTTGGTCACGGTTAAATAAATTCCAAGACCTTGTCCGCCAGCTTCACATTGTCGGACAGCAGTTCGTAAAACTGGTCTTTGTTGAACTTAAGAATCACTGCATCAGACTTTGCAATGATGAGATTGGTATTGACAAAGCTTGGCGATCCAAGCATCTCACCGATAAACTGACCTTGACTAAACTCTGAGATCAGCTCTCCGCGATGGAAGAAATCAACAACTCCAGAAATCATCACATAGAAATTGTTATTAAGTTTTTCGTCAAGTGTTAAGGAGTCTTTGGGCCTCATGCGGATCTCTTCGCTGATGTCAGCTAAATGTGAGAGCGTTATGCCAGGAACATTTTCGAAGAAGCTGATTTTTTGAAAAAAGAGTACCATCTCAAAACGGGTCATTTTCCGTGAGCGGATTATCAGTGTATCCAGCTCGCGCTTTGCAGTCTCACCTAATCGATTGGTATTCACTTCATATTCGTGAGGATCGAGCTGATACAAAGCCCAGGCAGAAACCTCCCGGATCAATGTATCAGGATTGAATAGCTGAGCGACAAGATCAAGCTTGAAATCCGTTATTTTCAAAATTCCTATCTGAAACAACACACAAGCTTTTGTCCATCGATTCGACTGGGCAAAATCCCGGTTGATAAGAAATTTCAGAACCAATTTTGAATCAAGCTTAACCCGGGGATAAAATATCTCAAGTTTGTTTGTCCGCTCAGTATCGGTGAGGTCGTCGAGCAATGGGATTACCCGCTGCTTCAACTGCTCGGAAAGAAATACATCCAGAAGTTCGATCGCATACGTTATGCCCTCGGCCGTACCGCTATCGATATTCTCTTTCACAAGTTGAATCGATCGCGTATCGTATAGCATGGTGAGAAGCATATAGATATGTTCGATGTCATTTTGGATTTCCAAACGCAGCGTAGATTTGATCTGCTGGCTGAATCCTTCGTCACCGACTTCCTGTATCGCACTCAAATTCCAGCTGATGTCAGCGATGTCTGATTCGATAGCATACTTTATACGTGTTATCTGCGAAATACCGGCTTTAAATCCGCACTCGCCAAGAGATAAAAGCACCTGAGAGACCACGATCTTGTTAGGGTAGTCGATTTTGCCCCAAAGTATCTCCCTGGCGCGCTGCCCTCCTATCCTACCAATGACCTGGATCACGCGCAGCATCATCTGCGTGCTTTGCCCGCTCCGGTAGAACGAGCTATCAAGCGCAGATAACGTATCCTGGCCAATCAGAACCAACGCGTTCATTGCTTGGTTGCTAAAAACCGGATTACCCAGATTTTCAATGACCGCGTTTATGACCTCCGGATTATTCTTCTTAATCGACGTCTTTATTGCTGTATGACGAACCTTAGGCTCTGCGTCATTAAGCAATTCTATCAAGAATGACGTACACTCATCCTTTGACGTGTGAAGCAGAAGCTCTGCGGCATAGTGTCTGTCGTTCGCAACGGTCGACCTGGTCAGCTTCTGGATCCTCGATTTGGTGATATCGCCACCGTTCTCAAACATCATCTGAAGATCCAACTTGGTGAGAATGTTCTTGTCAGATACGGCAACCCTTGACTCGTCCATCCGGATAACGTATTGATCTGACACTGACAAACCCTTTAATTCATTCATCCTTTCCTGAGCATAGTGTTTTGCAGAATCGTCTTCATTTTTCATCAGACTATTCGCCCAGACCGGAACCTGCGCGGCGTTGATCTTTTCCAACAACTTGTATGAAAAGACGGCTTTGCTGGCGATAGGTATCATCAGCATGTTTTCCAGCCGGCTCGTGATCTGGGCATATCCCCTCTCAAGCTTTTCCAATTGAACGTCTGAGCTCTCGAGCTTGAGCCTGATCTTGTTGCGATAGCCGTTGTAGAGCTTATTGACCACAAAAAAGTAAATGCACGCAAGTACAATAAGAAAAAAGGATATGTGAATGATGCTGAAGAAAGGAACAAACGCTAATCCGAATATCAATAACCCTCCGATAAAACGGGCACCTTCGTTTACAACGCCTTCGACTTTTGACTGTATGCTAAAACGCAGTTTACTATCCAGAGGAATAAAAAATAGCTTGAACACCGGCGTTTCAAGGGACTCCCGGAGGGTCCAGTTAAATAACCGGCTTAGCGAGACAAACAGGAAGAAGTAAATGAATCCCGTTGGCGCTATGCTTTTCTCGTATCCAAAATAACTACCGGTGAACAGCGAGGCGATAGAAAAAATGATCATAACGATCGGCAATATGAAAAGCGAAATGCGCAGTCCGTAATTGCCGATTATCTTCTGATTTACAAATGTCTGCATGAACAAACTCAGACCGTAAACTGTACCGATGAAAAAGGAGTTAAAGTTCGTAAGATCACGTTCATTAGGATACTGTTCTTTTACCAACGTTTGAAAAGAATATTGGCTGAGAACAAACATGACCATGGAGATCAGCAAAAACACGGACATCAAAACGATATATTGATCCCGAAAGACCTTGTTCAGTCTGGACTCTCGCCGTACGGTAAGGCCAAACTCCCTGGGGTCGTTTTTGGAGATGGTAAAAACTGTTGAGATGATAAACATCAGAATTGAAACAACAGCAATGCTAATGGCGCAGAGCAAGAGATAATTCGACGTCTCTTCGATTAATTGAGTGGTAAAGGGAATTACAATGAGCGTTGCAATGATCGCAGCAATCAACTGCCCGGTGTCGATCCACCCAATAATCCGTTTTGATTGACGGAAATTGAACAGCCGGCCGAAAATTCCCCAGAAGCTAAGCAAGAGAACTGCAGTAATCGGACCGGACATACAATAGAGAGCGAATATGTAATTGTCCTGCGACGCTGAATCACCATAATGTATGAGCCAATAAGCACCCAAAGTAAAAGCGAGTATGAGAACCACACTCCCCAGGGCAAGGGTGGTAAACTTGATATAACTTTGAGCGGTTGAAAAGAGTGTCGTGGTGGCAATCCCCAGCAGACCGGCAATGAGGAAAGCCCGGTCGAGCTGATCACCAAGTCGGTTTAGGAAGAGTGAGTCAGCGGTAACTTGATAGGTGGCGATAAACACACCCATAAAGAATCCAGTACACAACATTAAAATAATCTGCTTCTGCTCCTGTGACTGGATCTGCAGTGTTCCAAAAAAACGGTTTGCCATAGCTTAAATCAAAGATAAAAAAAAACCGGCATAGGCCGGTTTCTATTTTATGGATCGAAGGTCGATCACTTTGTTGCTGTTGAATCCGCTTTGGTCTTGGTCGTGTTCTCAAGTTTGTAGGCAGCGTTCAACCCCGTGATCACGTCCTGTGAAATATCCAACGGTTGCCCGGCGAATAACAAGTCGCTGGTCGGATCAAACTTCAGCACTAATTGAAGACCCTTTTCACTTCCGTACTTCTTCAGAAAAACCGTGATGCGATCGTACAATTCTTTTTGGATCTTAGATTCTTCCTCCATGAGTTGTTGACCCAGCGACTGCTGATACATTTGGAGATTTTGTTGCTTCTTACCCAGGTCCTCTTCGACAGCCTTCACCTGGCCAAGAGTCATGTTTGAAACATTGCGCTGATAGGCAGCGATCTCATTTTGCAGACCCATGGCACGATTGCGATAATCCTGATCCATCTTCTTTGTTTTCTCCTCAAGCTTCACCTTGGTTGTTTTGAGGTACTCATAATACTTCAGCACGGTATCGGCATTGATGTAGGCTATTTTCAGATCGCTCGGGGTAACCGCTGATGCTGAAGTAGCAGAAGATTTACCGGCGGAAAAATGCAAATAATATAAAACACCAACTGCAACCAGCAATATGGCATTTAGAATAAGGGACAGATTCTTCATTTAACAAATTAGTTTTAAGGCCGCAAATATGCGCAGAATTTAAGAATTGACAGAATTTTTCGACCCAAGAAACCAGAAAGGGGTTAATCAGCTTCCTGATCTTGCGTTTGAAAGGAATAGAGTGTCGGGTCGAGCTTCAAACTGTCTTCGTTGTACTCCTTGATAAATTTTTCGATTATTTTGGGGGTGACCTTCTCCACCTGGAGACCGACATCCATGCTGATTCCAAATTCAGAATTCGGATCCAGCTCAATGTGTTCTTTGACTTTTACCGCCTCCTCCTCCTCCAGTTCCATAATTACCTCAGCCATGAACAAGCCGATCTCTTCCTCCAAAGGATCGAGTGTTTTCATATTTCCGTCCTCATCTTCATCATAAGAGATCTTTTTATACTGCGGAAAATGCTGCGCGGCACGATGCTCAGCAATTTCGTAAAGCTCACTTTCGTGATGGAGCCGAAGAGTGTACATCACGGCATCATAAATAACCTCTCGTCCTTCGAATCTTCCAATAAAATAGAAGTGCGTATACTCATCAGAACTTTCGTCCTCATCATCCAACAAATAAGTCCTTCCAAGACTTGACATCTTTGCCCTGTATTCTTTGATCTCATCAGGATCATACCCTCTATTGCTTTCCTTACTCATCGCTCATTTAACAACTAATTGAATATACCAATAAAACTTCAAATTGGAGCTGACTCTAGAAATTCATTCGACCGGTTATCGATCATTTATACCATCCGGCATACATCGGATAATTTCTCGCCGTTCGGAGAATGACCTCTCTCATTTCATTGCTGATATCCTTGATTCTTTTCGCCGGTGTTCCTGCATAAATGCTTCCGGGTTCAATAACCGTTCCAGGCAACACAACTGCGCCGGCAGCAATAACCGAATTTGTGCCAACCACGACATCATCCATTACAATCGCTCCCATCCCGACAAGTACGTTATCTTCAACGGTGCATCCGTGAACAATTGCGTTATGCGCTATCGATACATTGCTTCCAATGACGGTCCTGGATTTTTGATAGGTACAATGAATTATCGCCCCATCCTGGATGTTCGTGAAGTTGCCTATAGTAATAGAATGAACGTCTCCCCGAACCACCGCATTGAACCAGATTGTGCAGTTGTTGCCCATAACTACTTCGCCGATAACGGTCGCATTTTCAGCAAGGAAACAGTCCGTTCCAAAAACCGGTGTAAAACCTCTGACCGATCTAATAATAGCCATAATTTTCGCCTTTTCGCGAAATCTACAATGATGGGGCGGATTCTTAAATCTGCCTGACAAGATGTCACACGAAACGATAAAAGTTATTACTTTTGCGACTTGATAGTAGGGATCATGGAGAATTTGATAAGTGAAATAGGCATCATAAACGAACAGGAGTCAGCCTGCGAGACGGTTAAGACGACCAGAGATAATAACTCCGGAAAGAAGCGAAAGCTGTATATCGAAAGCTATGGATGCCAGATGAATTTCTCTGACAGTGAAATTGTTGCCTCGATATTGAACGAAAGCGGATTCGACACCACTTCGGACATTAACTCGGCTGATGTTGTGTTTTTAAACACTTGCTCTATCCGCGACAAGGCTGAACAGACGGTTAGAAACCGGCTCACACACATTAACGGACTGAAAAAAAACAGACCTGATCTTCTGGTGGGTGTGCTGGGCTGTATGGCGGAACGGCTCAAATCCAAGCTTCTTGAAGAGGAAAAGATCGTTGATCTCGTAGCAGGACCCGATGCATATCGTGACCTTCCAAAACTAATTGAAAGAGTTGATGATGGTGCTAAGGCAGTGAATACATTCTTATCAAGAGAGGAAACGTATGCAGACATCACCCCTATACGCCTTAACTCAAATGGTGTAACGGCCTTTATCTCTATCATGCGAGGTTGTGATAATATGTGCTCGTTTTGTGTTGTTCCTTTCACCCGGGGACGTGAACGTAGTCGAGACCCGCGTTCGATTGTTGCAGAGGCAAAAGACCTGTTCGATCGCGGCTATCGCGAAGTAACTTTGCTCGGGCAGAACGTCGACTCCTACAAGTGGAGCGAGGAGATGAACAATAAAGCGTGGATTGAAAAAAACAAGGTCACGCATGTGGTAACATTCGCTGAGCTGCTCCAACGGGTAGCGCTTGTGGATCCGGATCTGAGAGTGCGGTTCTCTACATCGCATCCCAAAGATATTACGGATGACGTTCTCACGACCATGGCCAAATACGAGAATATCTGCAAGTATATTCACTTGCCAGCGCAAAGCGGGAATACCAGGATACTTGACCTTATGAATCGTGGATACAGCAGGGAATGGTATTTGAGTAAAATTTCAAAAATACGGGAGATATTAGGCGAGGATTGTGGAATCTCTTCTGACATGATTACAGGCTTCTGTTCAGAAACAGACGAAGAACATCAGGAGACGCTTACCTTGATGGATGAAGTGCAGTTCGATTTTTCGTATATGTTCTTTTACTCTGAGCGTCCGGGAACGCTGGCCGAAAAGAAGTACAAGGATGACGTTCCGGAAGAAACCAAAAAAAGAAGACTAGGCGAAATCATCGCCAGGCAAGGGGTACACTCTTTGCTTCGTAATAAGAAAGATATTGGAAAAGTTCACAAGGTTCTTGTTGAAGGAAGTTCGAAAAGGTCCGACGCCTACCTTCAGGGTAGGAACAGCGCCAATAAAGTAGTTGTTTTTCCCAGGGAGAATTACCGCAAGGGCGACTACGTTAATGTGATTGTAGAGAACTGTACTCCTGCAACACTAATGGGACGCGCTGTGAACTGAAAGATTGAGGAAAAAAAGATGACTATAACAGATTTAGACATACAAAACGTTAAACAACGTTTCGGCATCATTGGAAATTCTGCTCTATTAAACAATGCAGTAAGCGTCGCGATGCAAGTCGCTCCGACTGATATGTCGGTATTGATCACGGGTGAAAGCGGAAGCGGAAAAGAGTCATTCTCGAAGATCATCCACCACCTAAGCCCTCGAAAGCACGGTCAATTTATTGCCATCAACTGCGGATCGATTCCCGAGGGAACGATCGACTCTGAGTTGTTTGGGCATGAGAAAGGGTCTTTCACCGGCGCCCATGAAGCGCGCAAAGGTTACTTCGAAGTTTCAAACGGAGGTTCAATATTCCTCGACGAAATCGGAGAAATGCCATTGGGCACACAGGCCCGTCTCTTGCGCGTCTTGGAAAACGGCGAATTCATTAAAGTGGGTTCATCCAAAGTCCAGAAGACCGATGTACGCGTTGTCGCGGCAACAAATATCAACTTAATGAAGAATGTCGAGGATGGAAAATTCAGGGAGGACCTGTACTACCGCCTCAGCACCGTACCAATTTACGTTCCACCGCTGCGCGAAAGAGGAAAAGATATTGAGCTCCTGTTTAGAAAATTCGCCTCCGACTTCGCCGAGAAATACAAAGTGAAGCCCATAACACTGACGGAAGACGCAAAGGAAATCCTTCTTCAATACCGCTTTCCTGGAAATATCCGTCAACTGAAAAATCTTGTGGAGCAGATTTCGGTTCTTTCGTCGGAAAACAAAGAGATCGACGCTAACCGTTTACAGCATTATCTTCCAAAAGAGAATACTTTGCCTGCGTTATATAAAGGCACCTTTGAAGCCAAGGATGGACTATCGGAACGAGACATCCTTTATAAAGTTCTTTTCGATATGAAGAAAGACTTTAACGATCTCAAAAAGTTGGTGCTCGAGGCGTTCCCCAACCCGGCAAAAGCAAGCCAGCTGGTCAAGGATCACCCCGGTTTGTTTGAGGGAATTCATGATCATGCAACACCCATTTCCTCGGAACCTGTAGTCCTGAACCTGAAGCCTTCAGAACCTTCAAACGTCCAGGACGAAGAGGTACATGACATTTCACATGAGGCTGAAGATGATTCTTTGTCTATTGAAAAAAAGGAAAAAGAATTGATCATACGTGCATTGCGCAAGAACAGCAACAAACGCAAATACGCGGCACGGGATTTGGGCATTTCAGAACGGACGTTGTACAGGAAGATCAAACAATACGATCTTGAGGACTAACCCCGGATCAAATTAACTGACCAGATAATGTCGCTTTGCAATACAACGAGAGTACTCCTGATACCAGCTCTTATTCTGTTGACGACTTCGTGCGGCGTATCCGTCAAATATTCCATGTCGGGCTCAACTACCAGTGCGGAGACCATTTCAATTACTGAATTCTACAATAACACGGAACTGGGCCAGGCAAACATGGGCCAGACTTTCACCAATCAGCTTAAGAACTACATAATTCAAAACTCCAGCATTTCGGTGGTGCAGGGCGAGGGCGAGTTGCAGCTCGAGGGCGAAATAACAGATTACAGGCTCACGCCAATTGCGCCAACGGCGACAGGAGATCCTAACCAGGTCAACTATGCTTCTTCTACTCGGCTAACGATCACCGTCAAAGTCTCATATGTCAATACAATCGACGAAACGATGAGTTTCAGAGACCGGACCTTTTCCTTCTACAAGGACTTCCCTAACGATCAGAACTTTACGGATGTGGAAGAACAGTATACGAAGCAGATATTCGAGCGAATCATCAACGACATCTTCAACGCATCCGTTGCCAATTGGTAAATTTTCTTATTTTTACCATCCGGGCATCTTCAAGTGGAAAAAGAAAGCTTTATAGACGTATTAAGACATTATTCCAAAATCACGGAAGAAGAGGCCTTACGTGTAGTTTCCTTGCGGGAGAGTTACCCTTACAGTCAGCTTTTGCATGCTCTGACGGCAAGAGTCAGTAAGGATCACGATTTTATCAACCATTCAAAAGAGCTTCAGCTTGCTGCGGTGTATGCTGCCGACCGCTCCGTTCTCAAGGACGTGATGACGCTCGACAACTTGCTACCTGCGCGCGCTACAGTTACCCCCGTAAAACCAGCCGCCAAAAACGCCTCGGTCACTGTGCCAATACCGGTGTCACAACCGGCGGTAGTTGCATTTTCAGAGAACATCACCAATGTTGCCGACCAGGTAATGAGTGACCTTGAGAAGCTCCATCAGGCCAAACATAACTTCGAGCAGATGTTTGTTGATTCAAGCCTTCCCAATACCTTTCCTTCTATTTCTTCTGTACCAGAGAAGCAAGACGCCAACTCGAAATCGGATTCGTCGCAGAAGGAATCTTCAAAGTCCAGGAAGGCCAGGATAGTCGAGCTCGCTAAGGCGATGGCGGCCGCAAGGGCAAGTGAAGAGGTGGAGGACACCGTTTCGAAGCCAGATAAAAAGAAAGACCTTCCTACTGAAAGCTTTCTCGAAGAGTTAGCAACGTCTAAAAAGGAGATCGAACCGGAGAATGAAAAACAGAAGGAGCAGCTCGAGATAATCGAACAGTTCATAAAGACACAGCCTTCCATTTCAAACGCAAAAGATAAGGTGGTGGTGGCAGCCGCAGGTGACCTCACCTCCATAAAAACTGGTGAGTTCAACGACAACGTGGTTTCGGAAACGTTGGTCGAAATCCTTATTAAACAGGGAAAAAAAGACAAGGCGGTAGAGGTTTTAAAGAAGCTGATTTGGAAGTTTCCACAAAAAAAGGCTTACTTTGCGGCTCAAATTGAAGAACTGAAAAGTAGCTAAAGAGATGTTTATCCTGGTCATTTCCCTTATTATTCTGTTTGCCGTGCTGTTGGTCTTGGTGATCCTTGCTCAAAATTCAAAGGGCGGGGGGCTTACAAGTCAGTTCGGAGGGTCGTCAGCCAGCAATATTATCGGCGTTAAGAAGACCGGAGACCTCCTTGAAAAGCTTACTTGGGGATTCATAATCGCCATCATGGTGCTTGCGCTTTCTACCAATTTGCTCAGCCCTAATACAGGCGGGGGGAATAACGATATTCTGGAAAGAGCGGGCGAACAGGCACCTCCGGCGAATCCCACACCGAACTTGAATGAACTTGTACCAGAGAATGCGGATAGTGCGCAATAAAAGATATAAGGCCTAAACCGGAAAAAGCCAGCGCGTTGCTGGCTTTTCCTATTTTATGCGGGTTGCGAAATGTGCTTTACGAAGAGCCGCTTCGCCACAGGCATTAACGTCTCGGTAAAGGGAAATTTCATCCTGGCAAGGATAAGGTAGGCGGCCGGATTGGGCAGATCCTTAAATTTTCGGATAAGCTCCAGTTTTAGGCGCTCATAGGTATTAGACGGGTTCTTTTCAACCCTCTCAATAAATTCGGTATTAAGGCTCCTGAGCTGCTCCTGGCTGCCTTCAAAAATAGACATCTGGTAACGGTAAATGTTCGTCTCTTTTTCCGGTGGCTGCGTCACAAAAAGATATCCTTCCTTCGCATAAAGTGGCGTCACACCTACCGGGGATATTTCACACTGAGATTCGACGTATTCGTAAATAATCGACCCCTCTTGCAGAGAATCCTTGATCTGTGGAAGAGCGAAGTTTATTATTGACTCGAGTTCACCCATTACCGCATCGTCCTCGATCATCTCGCGGTAGCTTAATTCAAGCTTCCGGAACTCTTCGAGGGAAAGCTCCTTGGGAAATGACTCCCGTATCAACGCCTTGTTTTCCTTCAGCGCCTGCAGGTTGCGATAGTGAAAAACAAGGTCTGCCAGAAACGGATATAATTCCACTTTCCCAAAGGAGTTTTTAACCGTCTGCAGGTACGCCATGAGCAGGTATTTCTTATACTCAAAGTCAATTAGTCCCTGTGTTAGCCAATCTTTTGACAATTTTTCCATATGGCACATTTTCTACACTCTAATTTAACAATTCCTGAACATACTTTTCCAAGAGGTGTGGGTAAAGGACTTGGTTCATAAAGTCGAAAAGTCAGACAAGTCGTTCAATTTCGATCTTCGGACACGACTGACATCCTGACGCTAACCGGGCCGAAAATCATGCCAGATAAATCTCTGATTCCGACAAAAACATGACATAAACTAAAATTTTGTCCGTTATTCGCCCTTCCTTTCGCCTTGGCACAATAGCTGTGAGGCGAGGGATGTCACAATTTGTTAACCATTTAAATCCATTACACATATGGCAAAAATCAACTTCAAACCAAATGAGGACCGGGTACTAGTAGAACCGGCTGAAGCTGAAACCAAGACTGCGTCTGGCATTATCATCCCAGATACCGCGAAAGAAAAACCCCAAAAAGGCAAGATTATAGCCGTAGGCGAAGGTCTGAAAGACAAGCCTGTAACGGTGAAAGTCGGGGATAATGTTCTCTATGGAAAATATTCCGGAACTGAGATCAACATAGACGGAAAAGAGTATCTCATCATGAGAAACTCTGATATTTTCGGAATCATCTAATCAATAACCCAAAACTTTAAAACATTATGGCTAAAGAAATAACCTTTGACACCACTGCAAGGGACAAGATCAAAAAAGGTGTCGATAAGCTTGCTGACGCAGTAAAAGTTACCCTCGGTCCAAAAGGACGCAACGTAATCCTTGACAAGAAATTCGGAGCTCCGACAGTTACTAAAGACGGTGTTTCCGTTGCGAAGGAGATCGAATTAAAGGATGCTATCGAAAACATGGGTGCACAACTTGTGAAAGAAGTAGCTTCTAAAACTGCTGATGCTGCCGGCGATGGTACAACCACCGCTACTGTATTGGCTCAGTCCATCTATGCTCACGGTATTAAGAACGTGGCGGCTGGAGCAAATCCAATGGATCTTAAGCGTGGTATCGACAAAGCTGTTGATGCCGTGGTAGAACACTTGAAAAAGCAATCCAAGAAGATCAAAGACTCAAGCGAAATCGCACAGGTAGCAACAATCTCTTCCAATAGCGACGAAACTATCGGAAAGATGATTGCCGATGCTATGGATAAAGTAGGAAAAGACGGAGTTATTACCGTTGAAGAAGCCAAAGGAACCGAAACAGAAGTGAAGACCGTAGAAGGTATGCAGTTCGACAGAGGTTATCTTTCTCCTTACTTCGTTACTAACACTGAGAAGATGGAAGCTGACCTTGATCAGCCTTATGTACTGATCTACGACAAGAAGATCAGCAGCATGAAAGAATTGCTTCCCGTTCTTGAGCAATCAGCTCAGACAGGCAAACCACTGGTTATAATTGCTGAAGAAGTAGAAGGCGAAGCTCTTGCTACCCTTGTGGTAAACAAGATCCGCGGAGCACTGCGTGTTGCAGCTGTTAAAGCTCCAGGCTTTGGCGACCGTAGAAAAGCAATGTTGGAAGACATCGCAATCCTCACAGGTGGAAAAGTGATTTCTGAAGAGCAAGGTTTCAAGCTTGAAAATGCCACATTGGATATGCTTGGACGTGCAGAGAAAATCAACATTGACAAGGACAATACTACTATCGTTAACGGAGCTGGTAAGAAGAACGAAATCCAGGGACGTATTGCCCAGATCAAAGCACAGATCGACACCACTACTTCCGACTACGATAAAGAAAAACTTCAGGAGCGTCTTGCAAAACTTTCAGGTGGTGTAGCTATCCTGTACGTTGGCGCTGCTACAGAAGTAGAAATGAAAGAGAAGAAAGACCGCGTTGATGACGCTTTGCATGCAACACGCGCAGCTGTCCAGGAAGGTATTGTTCCTGGTGGCGGTGTGGCATATGTTCGCGCTATTGAAGCACTTAAAAATCCTGCGGACCTCGGAATTACTAACGAAGACCAGGCTACAGGCGTAAATATCGTTCGTCTTGCACTTGAATCTCCGCTGAGAACTATCGCTGAGAATGCCGGTCAGGAAGGCTCTGTAGTCGTGAATAAAGTTCGCGATGGCAAGAAGGACTATGGATACAATGCTCTTGACAACAAGTACGAGAACTTTTTCGATGCAGGTATCATTGACCCTACCAAGGTAACACGCCTTGCGTTGGAGAATGCCGCATCGATTGCTGGCCTCCTGTTAACGACTGAGGCTGTGGTATCCGAAATCGCTGAAGAAAACCCTGCTCCTGCAATGCCACACGGCGGAGGCGGAATGGGTGGAATGATGTAATATCATACCAGCTATAGAAGGAAGGCTTCATCGAAAGATGGGGCCTTTTTTATTATTTTCGTTTTCTATTCCGAGACAACTATGGTAAT
>DASVBA010000044.1:0-8442 GCA_036376095.1 Chryseolinea sp. | reverse complement strand
TTTACCGACACTACTCAGACAACAACAATCACGAAGGCCATTAACAAGAAAGTGAACCTTACCGGGCTAACCTTTGATTTGAACCTGGACGTCACGCCCGATGCCTATTGCGAAATCATCTTTGACCTGAAAGCCGGCGATATTATCAGGGGGCGCGGTAACGGCGACCTGAGGATGCAAATAGATACAAAGGGTGAATTCAACATGTTCGGCGCCATCGAGTTTACAGAAGGATGGTACAACTTCACCCTATACGACATAATAAATAAGGAGTTCGAGATCAAAAAAGGCAGCCGTATTACGTGGCTTGGTGATCCTTACCAGGGTGTGCTGGACATCGACGCCTCGTATAACCAACTCGCGTCGTTGCTTCCTTTAGTACAAGTGTCGAACCCTGAGGCTGAGAATGCCCCACAGGTTCGAAGAAAGTATCCTGTCCAGGTACTGCTGGCGCTCGATGGCCCTATGTTAAATCCACAGATCAACTTTGACATTATCGCCAGAGATCTTCCACAGAATATTGTAGTTGAGAAAGGACCGCCAGTAAACCTTGATTTTGCCTTTACTGCTTTCAAAAACAAACTGGATGAGCAGGAATTGAAGCGACAAGTGTTCAGCCTTATCGTGTTACGGAGGTTTTCTCCTCCCGAATCATTTGACACCAGTGGGTCCGTTGTAAGCAGCCTCAGCGAACTATTGTCAAATCAGCTTAGCTACTGGATGAGCCAGGTAGATGAAAACCTTGAGATCGACGTCGATATTGCTTCGATGGACCAAGAGTCGTTCAATACATTTCAGCTACGTTTTGCCTACACGTTCATGAATGGCAGGTTAAGAGTCAGCGGCGACGGAACGTTTAACAATACAAGCAGCCAACCCACTACAGCGCAGGCGAATCCGTCAAGTGTTGCGGGTGACTGGACGGTGGACTATAAGCTCACTGCAGATGGAAAGTTAAGGGTCAAGATGTACAGCCGGACGAATTACAATCCTCTTTTGAACACCGTAAGTACGCAGACAGCAATGACAACGGGGGCGAGCATTATTCACACTCAAAGTTTTGATGACCTCAAAGACCTATTTACTTCGTCGCGCAAACAGAAAAAGAAGGACGAAGAAAATGCCCGGCTAAACGAAGATGCCGTAAAGGAGGATGATGGCAGTGAGTAGGATTGCAATAATTTTGTTTTTTCTTCCAATCATCGCTTTTAGCCAATCGAGCGATACGTCTCAACATGTAAACAGGAAACGTCTGAATACGCTGATCATAGGTTCAGCGGTTGTGTATGGAATTACACTAGCAGGACTTAATGAACTATGGTATGAAGACTCGCCGAAAGAGTCTTTCCATTTTTTTAATGACAATGCTGAGTGGAAGCAAGTAGATAAGATAGGCCACTTTTATTCTACCTACTATTTCAGCTATGGAACGTCAAGAGCATTGAGGTGGTGTAACGTAAAACAAAAGAAAGCAGACCTTATAGGGTCGCTAGTTGGCTTTGGTGTGATGTTGCCAATTGAAATCCTCGATGGTTTTTCAGAGTCCTATGGTGCATCAGCCGGAGACCTTGTTGCCAATGCCGCTGGATCTGCGTTTTTTCTCGGGCAAGCTTTATTATGGAATGAACAAAGGATTCTTCCTAAGTTCTCATTTCATCAGACCGAATACGCAGCAATGAGGCCGTCGGTATTAGGCGATGGCGCACTTAGTGAAATGTTTAAGGATTACAATGGACAAACCTATTGGCTATCGGTTGACATGGACAAGTTTATCAGATTTCCAAAGTGGTTGAATCTTGCTGTCGGCTATGGCGCGGAGGGTATGGTTTATGCCCGGGACGAACAAAACATTGATGCCGGATACCCGCCGGCCTACAGGCAGTATTATCTATCCATTGACTTTGATCTTAGGGCAATAAAGTCACGATCCAAAGCAATCAACACACTTATCTTCTTTGCGAGCATGATTAAAATACCGGCACCAACAATTGAATTCTCTTCGAAAGGAACAAAAGTTTACGCCTTCTACTTCTAGCCAGCTAAAATTTTTGAGGCCGTTGATGGTTAAAGACGCTGCGTTTTTCATAACTTCATTGTAGCTAACCGATAAACCCCCTATGAAAATCATGGATTACGTTCAGCAATATGCTGAGCAGATTGGTGGACAATACACCGATTACGACCATAGCAAATCTGTTGTGGTGGTCCCCATCACTGGCAGCAGGTTCCAAACAGTTCTGGCAATAACACAAACCAGTGCCGTATCCGGAAGGAATCAGGCGCTATTTTCGTCCAAAGTTTGTGAGTATACGAATGCTTTGGACCTAAAGAACCTGCTGGAACAAAATGCAAACTTTGACTACAGCAAATTTGTTCTCGAAGAAGGTTTCCTTAAGGTTGAAGCGTCCTGCCTGGCAAACAGCGTATCACAGGACCAGATCAAAGAAATGATCCAGGAAGTGGCTCAACTGGCGGACCATTACGAGCTAAAGCTAACAGGCAAGGATGTCCATTAAGCTCTTAAGGTAATTGCTGACCAGTTTTATAGCTCCTTAACGATTGCGGTCGTAACTTTGTAAGTGGCAAGCTGCTTTATCGCTTCCCCGACTTATCGGGGGGGAGGAAAGTCCGGGCAACACAGGGCAGCGTACTTCCTAACGGGAAGGCCTCGTCCCGATTTTATCGGGATCGGGGACAGAAAGTACCACAGAAAACAAACTACCATGTCCCGAGTACTCGGGATAAGGAAAAGGTGAAAAGGTGAGGTAAGAGCTCACCGGCCTGGTGGTGACATCGGGTGCTGGCAAACCTTACGCGTTGAAAAGTCAAATAGGCCCCGATCATGAATGGCTCGTTCAACTTCCCTACCGACTTGTCGGGACGGAATATCGGGGTGGGTAGACCGATTGATCACTTCAGCAATGATGTGACCAGATAAATGATAAAGGCCCCGACATGTCGGGGTACAGAACCCGGCTTATAAGCTTGCCGCTTTTTTTAAACCTGTCTGTTGTTAGAAAGCAGGCAGGTTTTTTTATTTTTAAATCTTAACCCAATCGCGATGTCAAAAATTCTCGTAATTGAAGACGATAGCAAAATAAGATCTATACTGAAAGAGATACTGGAGGAAAAGGATCATGATGTGGAAGAGGCATCCGATGGCCAGGAAGGATTCAAAAAACTTGAAAGTGGCATCTTTGATCTCTGCCTTTGTGATATCAAGATGCCTAAGATGGATGGTCTTGAAGTGCTCGAAAAAACGAAAGAAGCTGGTATCGCGACAAACTTTATAGTCATATCCGCGCACGGTACCATCGACGTAGCCGTAGAGGCTGTAAAAAAAGGTGCATTCGACTTCCTGCAAAAACCATTTGATCTCGGAAGGCTGGAGATCACATTGCGAAACGCACTGGACAAGTCGTCACTGGTTAAAGAGACCAAGACTTTAAAGAAGAAAATTTCGAAGAAGTTTGAGATGGTCGGTGAATCGGAAACGATCCAAAACGTTAAGTCTATGATCGAAAAGGTGTCCGCAACGGACGCCAGGGTACTTATTACGGGACCAAATGGATCGGGCAAGGAGCTGGTGGCACGATGGATACATGAAAAGAGTAAGCGTGCAACCGGTGCCTTGGTAGAAGTTAATTGCGCTGCGATTCCTTCTGAGCTTATTGAAAGCGAACTCTTCGGTCATGAAAAAGGATCATTCACGTCAGCAATAAAACAACGGATCGGTAAGTTTGAGCTTGCTGAAGGCGGTACGCTGTTCCTTGACGAGATCGGTGATATGAGTCTGTCCGCGCAAGCAAAGGTATTGCGGGCTCTGCAAGAGAATAAGATCACAAGAGTAGGTGGTGATAAGGAAATAACCGTGCACGTTCGTGTTATCGCCGCGACAAACAAAGACCTAAAAAAAGAAATCGCGGAGAATAAGTTCAGGGAAGACCTTTACCACAGGCTGAGCGTGATCGTCATCAAAGTCCCTTCACTGAACGAACGCAAGGATGACATACCCTTGCTGTCAGAAAAATTCCTCGACGACATCGCAGAAGAATACGGGGCACGTAAAAAAACCATACAGCCCGCTGCTTTTGAAGCATTGAAGAAACACGATTGGACCGGAAATATTCGCGAGCTTCGTAACGTGATAGAAAGGCTCGTGATTATGAGCGGCGATGAAATCACCGCCGATGATGTAGCCAAGTACATTTGAGCTATGAAGTCTTCAGAATCCCTTGACGCACTTGCCAATCACATCAATCGTTTCACGGAACTGACGTCATCAGAAAAGGTCTTGCTCAGTGAGTTTGTTCAGTTCAAAGAAGTAAAGAACAAAGAATATCTTCTAAAAGCAGGGCAGGTCTGCAAGGCTAATCACTTTGTGGTTAAGGGTTGTTTCAGAATGTTCTCTCATACTGATAAGGGAACTGAACAAATTATTCAATTCGGAATTGACAATTGGTGGATAGCCGACTACACCAGCCTTGAATCACAACAATCGTCACCATTTTACATCCAGGCTCTGGAGCCGGGCATTGTCGGCGTCCTGGACCGGACCATCCAAGACGATTTATTCGCGAGGCTTCCGAAACTTGAACGCTACTTCCGTTATGTTCTCCAACGGGCCTATGCGGCTACATTAATGCGAGTGCACTTCATCTTCAGTGAGTCGGGAGAAGAACGTTACCGTAATTTCAATTCAAGCTTTCCGGAATTTGTGCAGCGAATTCCACAATACATGCTGGCATCCTACCTGGGGTTCACTCCGGAGTTTCTCAGCAAGATAAGGGCCCGGAAGGATTGACCTTTCTTGAACTAGATTAAGTTTTTCCTGGACCGCGTCGCGTTGTTTTGTATTCATCAAACAACACAAAAATGGAAAAACGAATTAAAATGAATTCCCTGGCTCCGGATGGCTACAAGGTAATGCTCGCATTTGAAAAATATCTGAATGGAACTTCTCTTTCAGAAGTTCACAAGAACCTTGTCAGGATCCGTGCCTCACAGATCAACGGTTGCTCTTACTGCGTAGATATGCACACACAGGAAGCACGCGAAGCCGGCGAATCAGAACGACGGGTCTATGCCCTTACATCCTGGAGAGAAACTCCGTTCTTTTCAGACGACGAACGAGCCGTGCTTGCATTGACTGAGGAAGTAACACTTATAACAGATCGCGTATCAGACCAAGCCTATGCCAATGCGATTTCCGTCCTGGGAGAAAAATATGTGGCGGAAGTTATCTTCGCGATCATTGCCATCAACGGCTGGAATCGAATCGGCGTGGCCACCAACATGATACCTGAATACCAGAACGAATCTGAACATATCGTCAAGTAAAAGGTGCAGATGGTCAAACGAGCTGGACCTGCAGGGCGCTGAATGCGTTTATTTGTATAAAGGAGATCTGGTGGATCTCTTAACAATTTAAACCAACAATGATATGAGGCAAATCAATCTCAGATGGTCAGCTACCAGAATGTTTGCAGCCATCGCCAGTATTGCACTATGTTCATTTGCGTTCGTGCCCGGCGGAGCTAGCTACGAGGTCTATCTTAACCATGAGCTTGTGATCAAGGGTCATCTATACGGACGGAAGGAAGCTCCGACGTTGCCTCTTAGTTTGAGCAATGCAACGGATGAGCTTTCGGTAGCTTTTAGCAACTGTGGCAAAATCGATACTGCCAGGAAAATTTCGTTGAAGGATGAACAAAATAAGACCATAAAGGAATGGAGCTTCTCCGATAGCCCCGACCTTAAAAACCAAATGATGATAAAGGTGAGTGAGATCACTGGTTTCAGAAATCAATACTCGACGGCAAAACTGGTGTATTCATCACGGGAGCTGCCAGCAGATGTACATTTGGTCACTCTTCAACTTGTTAACGCAACAGCACAGAAGAAGTAGCGGGTTGCAATAGCTACCTGAGTAACTGGCCACCTATATAGCTGGGTTGCCAGTTTACTTACCTGAAAAGTTCGGCTTTCTCTTTTCAGAAAATGCTGCCACTCCTTCTTTGTAATCGTCCGTTCCGCCGGCGATCTCCTGGCAATAGGCCTCATAGTCAAGCATCTCATCAAGCGATGATGTTGCCGACTTTTGAAGCATTTTCTTGATGAGTCCGATGGCTTTTGTTGGAGCTGTTGCAAAATAAGTTGTATACCCCTTTACGGCCTCGTCGAGTGATTCCATCGGCACCACCTTGTTCACTAGTCCCATTTGCAAGGCATCCGTTGCTTTGACCTTACTTCCCATCGCACATAATTCGAAGGCTTTCGCACTCCCCACAAGGCGTGGAAGGAAATAAGAGGATCCTGAATCCGGAACCAGACCTATGTTGATAAAAACTTCGATCAACGTGGCCTCTTCCGCTGCCACGATAACATCACAGGCAAGAGCAATGGAACAGCCCGCTCCAGCCGCGACGCCGTTCAGCCGGCATACGATAGGCTTGGGCAAACTTCGCATAGCGCGTATTATCGGATTGTATCGCTTGTGCAGTGAATCTATAAACGATCGACTCTTCTGAGAGGACGATGACTTCAGGTCTTGTCCGGAACAAAAAGCTTTTCCCTCCCCGGTTAACACTACCACGCGCACATTTTCATCCTTCGCTACTATTTTTAAAGCGTCCTGAAGTTCAAAGGTGATCTCATCATTTAGAGCATTGTACACTTCGGGACGGTTGAGCACAATAGCGGCAACACCCCCGTCGAGCGAGTACTTCAAGAATTTATATTCCATAGCATGTGAGTTTCAAAACAAGACGACCATGGCGGCAAAGCTGATCGCAAACCCGAGCATACCGCCGACCATTACCTCGCGAGGAGTATGGGCGTTAAGCTGAAGTCGTGCCGTCATTACAAGCCCCGCTATGACGATCAATGCAAGCGTCGGAAAAAACAGTGCTCCGTCTTCTGAGACCTTGTTCAATGGCAGGATAATTCCGATGAACCCCCAGATCGACATGCTGTGTACACTTACCTTATAAAAAATTGTAATCAGCGTTGCCACTATCACCAGGACGTCTATGATCACCAGGAACTTAAGCAGGTTATCGTTGAAACTCACCCGCGTTCGCGAATAGAACAAGTATGTGACAGCGCTGTAGAGAATTGCTATGAACGCAAATGGAATGATCCTTTCCTGTCTTTCTTCCATAGCAAGAGATTTGATGGAGCCAAACGTCTTGAATATGCCGATGTTGAGAGCAGGTAAAAGAAATGTTACGCAAAAGATAAGGAACACAAAGTTCAAATGACCGTCTTCTTTTAAGGGATCCAATCCGGCGGGAAGCCAGAACGCAAACAAGCCGAACATGTAGGTCGCCAGGAGAAGAGGATGAAACAAAAAAGAAATGATCTTCGCGAGTAAATTCACCGTTACAACTCCTTTCTAAGCCTGGCGACAGGTATGTTTAGTTGTTCCCGGTATTTGGCAACTGTTCTCCTTGCGATGTTGTATCCTTTTTCGTTAAGGATTGTTTCCAGTTTGTCGTCAGAGAAAGGTCTATCCTTATCTTCGCTCTCGATGATATCTTTGATGATCTGTTTAACTTCCCGGCTGCTCACTTCTTCACCTGAATCTGTAGCGATGCCTTCCGAAAAGAAGTATTTGAGAGGATAGATGCCGAAATCGGTCTGTATCGCTTTACTGCTTGCCACGCGTGAAACGGTCGAGATGTCCATGTTGATCATGTTAGCGATATCCTTGAGGATCATTGGCCTTAATTTGGTCTCATCGCCTTCCAGGAAAAAATCATATTGAAAATCAATGATAGCTTTCATGGTTTTCAGCAGCGTTTGTTGGCGTTGTTTTATTGCATCTATAAACCACTTTGCCGCATCCAGCTTTTGCTTTACGAAGGTCACGGCCTCCTTCATCTTTTTATCCTTCTTGTTGCTCTTGTCATATGCCTTAAACATGTCTGCGTATGATCGGCTTATCCGAAGGTCCGGTGCATTTTTACTATTAAGCGTCAGCTCAAGCTTGCCGTTGTTGTTTGTTAGGATATAATCCGGAATGATATATTGATTCTTTGTCGCCGTTGGTCCACTGCCACCACCGGGTTTCGGGTTAAGTTTTATGATCAACTCCATTGCATCCCGGACAAAGTCTTCGTCCTCAGTATCCAGTTTTTTCTGGATCTTTTGATAATGTTTTTTTGTAAACTCCTCGTAGCATTCCGCGATGATCTTTTTTGCAACGGCAACATCAATGTCGTGGCCGTTGTCCATACGTTCTAATTGAAGAAGCAGGCATTCCTGCAGATTGCGTGCAGCTATACCGGGAGGATCAAAGGTTTGGATTTTTTTAAGAACTGCTTCAACCTCCTCGATGGTGGTCTCAATTCCCTGTGAAAAGGCAAGGTCATTCACAATAGCATCAAGATCTCTCCTGATATATCCATCGCTCTCGATACTGCCGACAAGCTGTTTTCC
>DASVBA010000036.1:0-6084 GCA_036376095.1 Chryseolinea sp. | reverse complement strand
GTTACCGGGTCTTCATTCTTTGACACGCTTAGAAAAAGAGTAGACAAATATTTTGCGGATACCCATCTAAATATGGAGGGCGATAACAGACTTTTCGTTAAAGCTGCGATTCAAGTGGCGAGCTCGATCATTTTGTACCCGACACTTGTTTTTTTTACACCGCCAGTATTTATAGCCGTGCTTCTTTGCATTCTTCTTGGTGTAAACCTTGCCGTTATCGGATTCAATGTGATGCATGAAGGCGGACATCAGAGTTTCTCGAAACACAGGTGGGTGAACAACGTATCTGCCCACTTTCTCAACGTGCTTGGAGGGAATGCTTATTTCTGGAAGATCAAACACAACATCAACCACCATACCTATACAAATATCGAAGGGATGGATTCTGATATTGATGTCAAACCGTTTATGCGCCTTCACGAAGGACAGCCGCTACGTGCGTACCACCGATATCAACACATTTACTTTATCCTATTGTATGGCATTTCTTACCTGGCATGGGTGTTTTACGAGGATTTTGAAAAATACTTCAACGGCAGGGTCTCATCGATCTCCGACCCGATGAAATTCACAGCATGGCGCCATTTGGTCTTCTGGGTATCGAAAGGGTTGTTCGTTGGCGTTTACATCGTCGTTCCGATCATAATGGTAGGATGGCTGGCGTGGCTGGTAGGCTTCCTTATAATAACACTTGTTTGTGGAGCTCTGATCAGTATGGTCTTTCAACTGGCCCATGTAGTGGAAGGCACGGCATTTTTCGACAACAGGGATCAAATGGTTAAGCAGGATTGGGCTCTCGATCAGCTGCGATCAACCTCGAACTTTGGTACGCGCAGTGGTTTTTTGCACTGGATGTTAGGGGGATTGAACTTTCAAATAGAGCATCATCTCTTTCCGCGTATCAGTCATATTCACTATCCTGCAGTAGGAACCCTCGTGCGCAAAACGTGCGTGGAATACGGTATCCGCTATAACGAATACAAGTCTATGTTCTCTGCGATGATTTCGCACATTGCTCACCTCCGTCGGCTGGGGAGAATGGGAGTTCGGAGTTAGGGCATGTTGGTGTGGGGCATCGGGCGTGAAACCACTTCCATGAGGCGGATGGCCACCGCTATAGCCCCTATAACTGTCGGGCGCACGAAACAAACACAACTAAATATTGTTTTTCTACGCTCCGACAACACAAAGTATAAGTAGAATGCAAAGTTTCAACGGTTCTTATAGTATATAAGTGGTATTGCGAGGTCTGAAAGCCATTGAGGCAGTTAGCTACCCTAAACTAATTCCCAGTATTTCATGTTAAATGGCTATCTTGCGCAAAAAATCAGCATCTCAAATCAGTTTACCTTCCCCAAATTCCGTTTTCACTGCGAATCGCTGGAGATTCATTGTGCATTAAAACTCTTGGCAATTATTCAATAAACAATTTTACATGAGACAACTAAAGATCAGCAAACAGATTACAAACCGGGAAAGTCAATCCCTGGACAAGTATTTACAGGAAATCGGTAAAGTGGAGCTGATCACATCGGAAGTTGAAGTGGAACTTGCCAGACGAATAAGGGAAGGGGACCAGATGGCACTTGAAAAGCTGACGAAAGCTAATCTGCGTTTCGTAGTATCTGTAGCCAAACAATATCAGAACCATGGGCTTACGCTCGGGGATCTTATCAATGAAGGAAATCTAGGTCTGATCAAAGCAGCAGGCAGATTTGATGAAAAAAGAGGATTTAAGTTCATCTCTTATGCGGTTTGGTGGATTCGCCAATCGATCATGCAGGCCTTGGCAGAACAATCAAGAATAGTGAGGTTGCCGTTGAACCGGATAGGTTCATTGACCAAAATTACGAAGACGTTTTCCGACCTTGAGCAGACGTTTCAACGTGAACCGTCTACACAGGAGGTTGCAGAAGCTGTAGGAGTTACACCTGAGGAAGTGATGGACAACCTGAGGATAGGTGGACGCCACGTTTCAGTGGATGCACCGTTTTCCCAGGGTGAAGAAGGCAGTTTGCTTGATGTCATTTCCGATGTAAATGCATCAAATCCTGAATCCGAGATGATGGCGGAATCGCTCGTAAAAGAAGTACAGCGGTCTTTATCAGCATTGACGAGTCGCGAAGCAGAGGTGATCAGCTTATATTTCGGATTGAACCGTCAGCAGTCGATGACCCTTGAAGAAATCGCTCAGAAATTTAATCTCACACGCGAGCGCGTACGTCAGATCAAAGAAAAAGCAACAAGACGATTAAAACATACGGGTAGAAGCAGGATCTTAAAATCCTATCTGGGATAAAATAGGATGCCAGGTATAAATAGTGTACCTTTGACCATCATCTAAGAAAAAGTGCCTTTCAGCAAGCCGCTCTAATAATCCGCTTCGTTGTTTCACATTTTTTTCGTTAATAATTTTTTCTACGGGACTCTTCCGTCGACTGGAACAATTACTATGATGAAGCGTTAATGTGAATTTTTAATTTTAATTTTTAATACAATGCAAGGAACAGTAAAGTTTTTCAATGAAGCCAAAGGTTTTGGTTTCATCACACCGTCAGATTCAAAAACTGACATTTTTGTCCACACTTCAGGTCTTATCGACGAAATTCGTGAGAACGATGAAGTTACTTATGAAGAAGAAAAAGGCAAAAAAGGAATGAACGCAGTGAATGTTAAGAGAATAATGGATTAACAATCCTTAAACTATAACTGAAGAGAGATCGACCGAAAGTCGATCTTTTTTTTTGTTCCTTGACCATGCACAACGCTTCAGTCTTTCTAGGCGGCGGATGTTGCTGTATGTTTCTTACGATCAACCATAATATAGATGACAAACGCAGCCAGCGAGATACCGGCCATCCATAACAAACCTTTCTCCACCGTTCCGTTTTTACCAAAAATGGAGATCGCCACAATCACCGGAATGATGCCTGACATCGTGGCAAGAATAAACTTTTTATAGTTCATCTCCAGAATGCCGGCGGCAAATCCAAGTGAATCGGTAGCCAACGACGATAACCTAGCGATTGCGACGGCTTTGAATCCATACCGTTTAAGAAATACAGCAATCTTATCCTGAGCTTTTTGTGAAACAAATCTGTCTATAGCCCTCGGCCCTAATGTTTTGCCTATGATGTAACCAAGCGAGGACGAGGCGAACACTCCCGTCACACAAATCAACGAACCCCAAATGGGTCCGTAACAAATAATAGCAATGGCGAACATCAGCAGGTTAGGCACAAACATCAAAAACATTTGAACCGCCATAGCCAATATCAACACGATAGGACCCAACGCGCCGAATTTTTTCACCCATGTTTGTATCCTGTCTTCGTCGTCGCTGGTGATTATCTCAAACGCCTCGTTTACACCATCTTTAAATCCAGGGAAAATGAAATAGCTGGCCACAAGGCCGCCAACGATGAGTATGGAAATCCACAGTATCCAATTCGGCTCTTTCCCTTTCCCTTTTCCTTTTTTTGTTTTTTTGGCCATCGGTATGTTGTTGAAACCTAATACGGCTATAAAAAAAGCAGGCGAATCTTGGGCCAGTTATGAGCCCGCCCCATGCCTTTGTCGGCAGACGGTTTATGAAGCTGTCAGGTCGTTTGTCGTCGTGTTGTGTATGGGGATTGGGGCGAAATGGCACCGGTAAGCCAGCGAAGGGTAAGTGCGAGGTGGGGATTAATTTAACCAAGGGAGGAATATTTCCGGACACCTTGATCGCCAGAAATTTGTTTCACCCGTGGACTTCACAATTTCCCCTATACCATTATTAGTTGCCCTTGTCCACCAGCTTCGCAGAATCTTTTTGATTGTGTTATGGAAGTATGCATAATAAAACGCAATCCGTAAGTACTGCCACATTCGGCGAAACTTAATTCGTGACAGATTGCTCGAAACGCAGCACTGATCCATTCGTTATTACATTCTGCAGGCGTTTTTCCCGCCGATCGTCACAATCTGCGGGAAGTACACTTTTCCTTTTACGCGATCACAAACTCCATGTTGTGATCTGCATAAGATATTCCTATTCCACTCCTACCGCCGACTACAACTAACATTAGATTAAAACCACGCCATATGAACCCTAAAACTTTTTCGATCATCACCGCATTGCTTGCTTTTGTTGTTATGATGGTGATCCTTTTACCGAGGATCACTGATGCAAGCGGTTACCCTTACAAGGGCGGGCACATAGAAAAAAGTATAGAATTGCCAACAGGCGTCACGTTGAGTTATGTTGAGTATGGCAGAACAGACGGCGTGCATGTGATTTTTTTGCACGGCTTCACGGATTCATGGCATTCTTTTGAGTACGTCCTCGATAAGTTCCCAACAAATCTTCACGCGATCGCTATAAGTCAACGCGGTCACGGCAATTCAACGAAGACAGAAAATACGAACGACACGAAGTATTTTGCGGCCGACGTTGCTGCCTTCATTCGTGAAAAGAATCTTGGACCCTGCATTATCGTCGGTCATTCACTCGGTGGCCTTATCACACAGCGGTTTGCACTTGACTATCCTGAACTTACCAAGGCGATTGTAATCGTCGGCTCCGAACCATCATTTGCCGACAATTCCGGCATTCCTGAATTTGTCAGCGAGATAAAAAAGCTTAAGGATCCCATCGATCCTAAGGTCGCGGAAGCATTTCAATGGAGCTCGGTTGCCAAACCCATCGATTCAGCGGTGATGAAAATCTATATTGGCGAGTCCTTGAAGGTCCCGGCGCAAGTATGGAGTTCCGTGGCTGATCTTTTGATGACCACTGACTTTTCTTTGGAACTTCGAAATATTAAAGTACCGGCTCTTATCCTTTGGGGTGATCAGGATGGCGTTTGTAAACTGAAGGGTCAACAACAGCTGGTGGAGGGTATCGCTAATTCCAGGCTTGTTGTTTATCAAGGTACCGGACATTCGATCCATTGGGAAGATGGCGATCGTTTTGTGAAGGATGTCGCTTCCTTTATAGAGATGTTGCAGTAAGGACGCATAAAGAAGTGAGCATTCTCTAAGTCACGCCAACGCTGCGGCTCAGCTTGCCTGTCGTAAAACACTCCCACTCCCCCACACACAACTCCCTACCAGAGGCAGCTTGCGCATTTCAACACTCAAAGTTCACAACTTTTTTAAGAAGATTAGATACTACAACTATCTTGCAACAAAGATTGAATGAATGAAACCGCACGTCATCTGCCACACGTTTACCTCGCTGGATGGAAAGATCAAACAAACCATTTGGGGATTGACAGACCATCACAAATATTTTGAAGAACCCGCGGCAAAGATCAAAGCCGATGCGTGGCTGGTCGGCCGCGTGACCATGCAGGAATTTTCCAGCAAGAAAAAACATACGCTGGGCAAAGGCGGCGCAATCATTCCGAAAGAAGATTTTGTGGCTACGCAGCCGCTGAAAAAATTTGCCGTCGTGATCGATCCTTCGGGGAAATGTTTTTGGGACGTTAACAATGTCTCGACAGAGCACGTCATCGAAGTACTTACGAAAAAAGTTTCTTCGGCGTATCTGTCACACCTCCGCGCAAAGAACGTATCCTATATCTTCGGCGGAAAAAAAGATCTGGATCTCAACCTGGTTTTGCACAAGCTTTACAAACTGTTTGGCATCCGTCGCTTGCGTATTGATGGTGGCGGACACGTGAACGGTTCATTCTTAAAGGCCGGCCTCATCGACGAACTAAGTCTCGTCGTCGCTCCACTTGTGGACGGTACCACAGGAAACCTGTCTTCGTTTGAAGTCGACAACGTATTTGGTAAGCGAAAAGCCACAAACTTCCATTTGAAATCGTTCAAGAGGATTTATAAGGATTTTCTGTGGCTGCGGTATGAGACCGTCAAGGGTAAGGTGGTGCGGTAGCTGCCTCTGAATCCCCCTCCACCTGAGTGTTGATTGTTGATTATATTGAGTGTTGTTGGGAGTTAATTTTTTTCAAAAGTGTCATCTCAATTTTTTGAGCCGAAGGTTTTATGTCTCTACGACCGTCGCCATCATGCCTAGCTCAGGTGGACAGTTCTTAAAGGGCTGCATACCCCCCAACTTCGGTGATTTTATTTCCCCTT
>DASVBA010000335.1:0-3240 GCA_036376095.1 Chryseolinea sp. | reverse complement strand
TCTCGATTGTGACCGAGGCAGCAGAAACACGCTGAACAACAGCAATCATGTATAAAACGATTTTCTCATGAAAAGATTATCGAATCAAAAGTGTTGCAATTCGCCGGATTCGTGAATGAAGGTACCTTTTTTATCCTGTGTGGCAAAGTGAAGCATGGCCTTGGCAACTTTCAACGATGAGATTGCTTGATATTTTGCTGGGATAAGAAATCCAAAGATCCGGTAAAACAATTTCGCCGTGTCCTCACCTGAACGCTTTTCTGTTCTGGGACCAAGCAACAACGATGGCCTGAAAATATGGACCGTCTCAAAGCCCACAGCTGCCACAGCTTCTTCGACTTCACCTTTTACCTCGTTATAAAAGATCGAGGAAGTTTTGTTCGCACCAAGGGAAGAGACAATTAAATACTGCCTGGCGCCCGCCGCATGCGTTGTCTTGGCCAGCAAATAAGGGTAGTAAAAATCTACTTGTCTGAATTTTTCTTTGGAACCAGCCTTAGCCATTGTTGTCCCAAGACAACAAAAAACATCATCAGCTTTTAATACCCCGGATTTCTCCGTGATGTTTCCAAATTCCATTTTGATCTGAACAAGCTTGGGATGAATTGGCAGATCCTGACGGGTGATTGCAATTACTCTTTCATACAACGGACTTTCAATAAGCAATTGAAGGAGCTGTTGTCCGATCAATCCAGTGGCACCGGCGATCAGAGCGGTTTTCATATTGGGCGTACCTGGGATTCCTCCCACGCCAGGAATTTATCGATCTCTTCTTCTATAGAATTATACACCCAGACGAGAATAGCAAAATCGTCCGTAAAACCGGCAACAGGAATGAGATCCGGAATGAGATCGAGAGGATTAATAAAATAGATCACTGCAGCCAGTAATATCAGCATCGCCTTCCACGACACGTCGCGATATTTCCCCGTAGCGTATGCTCTGGCAAATCTGCCAAAAGTGAAGAATTTGTCTTTTAGAAGCTGGCGCTCAACAGGCGACCAGTTCACCTTGTTCATCTTTGAGCCCAATTTCGCAAGAAGAACAAGTATCCTGCTCTTTTTCCCCAGAAGTCTGGCGGCCTGATTTAGTGCGATATCAAAGAATCTGTTGTTCATATAGCTACTGTGTGATCAAAAGTTGGTCCAAGAACGAAACGTTTGCAGCTGCAAAATCATTTCAGAAAGTACGCTGAATTTCCTTCTTTAATTCTACTAATGCATGCCCCAGGGGGTCCACCTGTTTATTAATAGACTTTTCAAATATCTTCTTCGACAAATCCAGGCTCGTCGATTCGAGCGTCATCTCGCTCGCTGCATCATTGATCGAAACGATCAGATCCTCCTTTGCATTTTTTATCAGCACCCATACTTCTTCGCTTATGTAGACCTGTTGGGATACATTGTGGTTGTATTCATTGCGAATCTCGCTCAATAGCAGCTGATGAAATTCGCGAGAAGGCATACCGGTGGTACTGAGTCTTACCAGAAGATTTTGCGGTGACATCCGCTCCAGGAACAACACCATTCTTTCATATGCCTGGAGGCGATTAGGTAACACCGTTTCGATGCTTCGGCTCCGCACTTCAAGCTTTTTTAACTCAATTTCCTTCTGAATAAAGGTCCTGACCAGCAGGTAAGCAGCGTAAAGCACAACCGATGCAGGCACCAGGATCTTTATAAACTCAATTAATGCATCCATAGAATTAATTTACCCATAATTGTGTTTGAAATTTAAATAATTTTGAACGCAATTCACTTGTCCGTTTCAATTTCAATGTTTGATAGCCTTCAACCAGTAACCATTTCTCTTCGCGCCGCCGAAGAAATCCGCAAGATCATGGATACGAAAAACATCCCACCAGACTATGGCTTGAGGCTTGGGGTTAAGGGCGGTGGATGTGGTGTTTCTCTGTTGATTGGATTTGATAAGAAAAAAGAGTCAGACCTCACCTATCAGATCAACGGTATAACGGTGTACGTAGACAAAAAACATACGATGTACATCATCGGAAAGGAAGTAGATTTTTTCGATGGGGACGCCGGAAGAGGATTTATGTTTGTCGATCCGAATCCATCTATAAAGGATCAACAATCAGTTTGATCATCACTGTTTTTTCCGGACCAGGCTGATGCTTGCTTTTTTGCACTTGCCTCCGATTGGAGGATTCAATTTCGAGATCTTTAATTCAACGGATAACGCTTCGGGTATTTTCTGAAGTACATCTCCTGCGATCTTTTCGGCAACAGTTTCCAGCAACTTTGACGGCTGATCCATCTCTTCCTTTACAATCCTGAAGAGCGTTTCATAATTTACTGTTCCCTGTAGGTCATCATTGGCGGCTGCCATTGAGAAATCAGTCTCAACGGCAATATCAACTTCAAACCAATTTCCTGATTCGCGTTCATGAGGATATACTCCGTGGAATGAATGGAACTCAAGACCTTCGAGCGCGACCTTACCAATCATCCAATTTCGTCAAAAAAGGATTTATGAACTTTTTTTGGTTGAGGCTCAACGGTAATCGTCCGTTGTTCGAAAATAATTTCCTTTTCTTTTTCCTTTTCGCGAACCTGTACAGGTTCCGGCTTCACTTTTTTCTCGAAGTCAACTGAGTTTGGAAATGCAGCGCGTTTCGCTTCACGTTTAGCGGTTGCAAGATGCTTATCGGGATCAAAATCCTTTATAGAGGCACGGGCCCGTTCGACGCGATCCAGCGCATCCGTGGCAAGGTGCCTGATATTTGTAAGCAAATCATCACGTGATGCTTCCATCGTCTTATAGTTCTCTACCAATAGCTTGAGCCGGTCTTCCATTTCAGCCAATATTTCTTTGGCTCGCATATCTGACTCCTCTATGGTATTTCTGGCTTTCGTCTTTGCCTCGTTCAGAAGGGCTTCCGCCTGCATTTGAGATTCCCGCAGATGTAAGTCGGCGGCCATCCGCGCCTGTTCGATAACATTTGCGCCCGTATCCTCGGCTGTTTTAAGTGTTTTGTATAAGGAACTTTCAACCTCACGCAATTTTGTTACTTCGCGTTCGGTTGCTTCCAGTTTGATCCGCAACTCTTTGTTTTCATCGAGGATACGTTCCCACTCTTGCGAAAGTGTGAGCAGGAATGCGTTTACCTCATCTTTTTCATAACCTCTGAAATTTTTTTCAAAAGTCTTCTGACGAATGTCTAAGGGTGTAACTCTCATAAAAAAATATATTGTTCAGATAAAAAAATGTCATTCAAAA
>DASVBA010000014.1:0-2818 GCA_036376095.1 Chryseolinea sp. | reverse complement strand
CTTACTAAAACAGGTTTACCGGCAACGTCTTTGTATATATCCAGGCGAAGGCGTTCGAAGATCTCTCCGCCGTTCCACGCGAGGGTATGCTCCATCGCCCTGCGGTACGTAGAATCTTTTCTGACATTCGCAATAACAATTGGCGCGGTCTTTTCGACCACCTTAATCTGAGTGAAAGACTGATCATTGTTTTCATTGAGGAAGATGGAGTAGATCTTACTCTCCGGCACTCCGCTTGATTTTATCGCAACCTGTACATAGAAATCTATTTTCTCCGTTGCTTTGTTTGGTTTCTTCTCATCCTTATAGGTATACGTACCATCGATGCTACGATCGGTCGTCACTTTTACGAAGAGCCGGTTGCGCTTCTCATCGATGAATACTTTGCTTGCTACAAAATTCGTATAGACCAGCTTAACTCCTTCAAGGTAACGCGAACTGATGTCGTCCAGGTAGGTGGTGAGCCGGTCGATGTTCTCCCGCAGTGTCTTCGGACGGTCCGCAATAGGGATCAAGTCGTTGAAAACATTAACGCTGTCTTTTTGCACCGATTTTAGCAGCTCTGCCTTATAGAGCGCTATCAAGTCCTTGTCCACTTCTTGTGCAAGCAGTTCCATGTACTTGGCGTAATCGGAAACCGTCTGCTTAGCGGACTCGATGATTACTTTTTCATTGGTGCGACTGATGGTTTGCTGACATAGCGCCGGAGCACTTAGTACGGTCAGTAGCAGTAGCATGAAATAAGATTTCAGGCGTTTCTTATTCATTTTTTCGTTTTCAGTGCTCATGGTGATATGACTAATTTTTTAAAGTGCGATTTGACTGATGATCCAGACTCGGATGCCTGTAATCGATAGATGATCACTCCGGAAGTGATCTGCTCCCCTGTCGGTCCTTTTCCATCCCATTCAAATTCATAAAAGCCGGGGCCAAAGTCGGAGTTAACCAGCGTTTGTATTTCCTGTCCCTGAAGAGAATAGATTCCCAGGCGTACATGGGTTTTGTCCTTAATGACTGTAAATGGAATTCGTGTTGAAGAACGCATCGGATTAGGATACGCATCCGATAACACTACACTTGATGGCCTGGCCATTTCTTCGATATACGACTTGTCACCGAAGTGAATTTTGAAACTATAGCCCTCGCGGTAGACGAATGTATAATGGTTTTCTTTCCGCATGTCGATGAGGCGCTGCTCTGCATTATCCTGCAAATACAATTCACGGTCGTTGTCTCCAAAAGAGGTGTTATCCCAGGCAATCGTCACCTCTTTTGAATCTGTCGTGTTCAGCAATTCGAAGTCCCATGTAAAATGATCAGCTGTTCCAACCATTGATGTCGAAAGTGAATGGGGGAATGCAAGATCCAGGGATTGAATGAATGCAGGAAGCTTATGCTCATCCCTTTCGTCAACACCTTCATTGGCTCGCGGGTGCATTCCAAAGGAGCTGATCAGATTTTTTAGTTCGCCCGCGAAGAGATCGAGCGCTATGCGCCATTCCTTTTCATCGAGCTTGCTGGCGAATTGCCTTGACTGATCGTTTTTGCGACCTCCGTTTATCGACGGATTCTTCGTAAAAGGTATTTTCAGAGTCGTCTCAGTAGCACTGAATACAAACCCACCGCGGTAACGATCAATAGTCGTCGCCGGCTGAAAGGATCCGTTTACAAAGGTCTTAAGTGGCTCGACGCCGTTCGGATCATCACTCTCCGCGATGATTTCATCCCAGCTTACGTTGAAATCATACGGGTTGCCGATCTGGTTCCAGCCAGCTTTTAGCGGGATCTCAAACGGGCCATAATTCGTATGCAACGTTTTGCCTATATCAAATATGATCTCGTTTTCATATCGACCGATAAACCAATAACCCTTACCTGGATCTATGTCGTCGAGACCTTCAAGGTATTCAACATAGCCGACACTGCCTCCGCCTTCATTTTTGTAGTGAAGAATCCGCCACTTGCTGGGATCGTATCCATATTCCTCAAACAAGCTTCTGAATACGGTGCTGATCTTGTTATTAGGGGACAAGTCACTAGGGGACAAATCATAAGGAATTGAAATGATCGTGTAATCCTCAACGTTTCCGCCAAAACGGAGATCTGGAATCGAAGCTGTGGTTCCTGAATTAATGTAATCGCGAAAAATTCTGAATGTGTCCGTTCGTTTGATAACCGCCGAAGAGTCGATCACTTCAAAATAGAATTGAAGTCCCACTGGATCGTCGGTGAGATCGGCTTCCGTTAGCCCGAATGAGCTACGATTATCCAGGTTAAAAGACTTGTTCTGCGATTTCCATGCTTCATCCGTCGCTGAGATGCCGTTTGACCAGAACTTTAGCTCCTTTACTGTAGCACGGTTAAACACTTCAACTTCTACTGGGAAGTCGCTTTCGATAAATGGCTTTGACCCACCAACCGTAGTGTCTGCGACTTTATTATCCAACAAAACTCTTCTTATGTCAGCGCCGACACGAAACTTATATTCCTCGGGGCTTTCCGCTTCTCCATCCAGCGTTTGTATGTAAACACGTTGCGATCCGTCGATGCCTCGCGGAACTCTGATGCTTACTTTTGTGTCAGACCTTGATTCAATATTATCTTCTGGTACTACATTGTTTCCAATCCTGACTCCAATTACTTCCGTCGGATCCGTGCTCAGGTTACTTCCGGTTATATCCATCACGCGGTCTGAAATTATGTACTCACCCCCGTCATCAGGTGTAGCTGCTTCGATTGCCGGGATCCGTATTACCGTGAAGCCTACATAGTCATTAGGAACCTCCTGAATTACGACGCTAATCACTTGATTGGGTCC
>DASVBA010000013.1:0-3899 GCA_036376095.1 Chryseolinea sp. | reverse complement strand
AACGATAAGTGAAGGAAAATATGCGGATATCATTGCCGTTAAAGGAGACGTCCTGCGGCACATTGATTTACTTCAGCGCGTGGATGTGGTTGTAAAAAAAGGGAAGCGGTATAAATAAAACGTCGGCAAAGGGCCGTCGATCAGACCGCTCGGCTCAAAATGACATTTTGAGAAGATCAGAATTAGTGTTTGAACTTAAATGTTCCGGTCTGAGGCAGCCGAGCCTTAATCTTCGCAAGCAATTCGGTTACCTAAAGCAAGCAATAGGTAATAATAATAGCCTCTAAAAACCCTCTATTCTCTGTTTAGTCGCTATTTGAATGTAAACCAAATGAAAGTAAGAATCACCGTTGTCCTCGTCTTCATTGGGTCTTTTTCCACACAGGCTCAGGAACAAATGTTCAAAGAAGCGCTTGAAGATTTTGCCACCAGCAGACTCTGGCAATATGAAGAGATCCCCGTTACCTGGAACATGAAAGGGACCCTTCAGGCAAATCTAAACGAGGCATTGAACAACCTGACGGAAGGAAATTCTGATTTGGCAGAATCCGGTTTATCAGATGTCATCAAAGAAGATCCAACCCTGTGGCAGGTGTATTATTACCGGGCCGCCAGCCGCAAAAACCTGCGTAAGTTCACGGACGCCGAAAAAGATCTTCAGAAATCCCTGCAACTCCATCCTGATTTTTATGAAGGTTATGTTGAGCTCGCAAAAGTATATCACCTTGCGGCTAACATTATTGAAAGTGAACGGGCCCTTAAGCGCGCCATACAGATAGACGACACCAGGCCGACCGCATTTTATCTAAAAGGCGATATCGATCTAATACAACAACAGACACGAAATGCTACTCATGCCTATGAGGAATGCCTAAAGACGGATAGCCTGTTTCATGATGCTCGTATCAAGCTTGCACTTATTGAACTCGGAACTAAAAAGAACGAACCTGAAGCCTTGCAGCAGCTTGAACGGGTACTCGGGTACGATTCGCTTCAAAAGACCGCACTATTGTTCCGGGCATTGCTGAACGCTGACCGGAATAAGAAACAAAGCGTGAAGGATCTGACCAATCTGATCCTTGTAAGTCCCAACAATATGATGGCGTATTATTTCCGTGGGTTGATATTGACCGAACTTGGAGCCACGGAACGGGGGGACTACGATCGGGCATTTGCGGACTTTCGAAAAGTCATCAAAACCACCTCAACTGACGATAACAATTTTGCAGGACGGCAAACATGGCTCGATAAAAAGATCGACTTGCAAAATGCCGGACATTATACCGTAAGCAGAGTTTATGGTCTTCCGGAAGATGATGGCGCGAAAATCAGACAAGCTTATTGCCATATTCTAACTGGTGAATATGACAAGAGCATTGTTATAATAAACAGAACATCCAATCCAGTCAGAGAGCCATTGTGTATTTACCTTGCGGCCGTAGCATACGAACACAAAGGTCAACATGATATGGCTTTTAAATACTACAGCCGTGCCCTTGAGTTGGACAAAGACATTGCAGATGCGTACAAAAAAAGAGCAATCTACGAGCAAGAGCTAAAGCAATGGGACAGGTCCATTAAGGACTTTACTGAAGTTCTTCGATTAACTCCGGACGCTTTTGTGATCTTTAAAATGCGGGGTACTTCAAATTTTTACCTTGACCGATTCAAAGAGGCTATCTCTGATTACACCGCTTACCTGGCTCGCGACAGCACAAACAAGGAGATAATTGGATACCGCGGGATGGCGTACCTCAAAAACAAAGAACGGCTAAAGGCTTACGTTGATTTTGCACAATCTGGCAACCAACACATGCTGGATTTCAAAGACATAATCCATCTCATCGATTCTACGATGATTAAGCGCGACACTGTTAAAGTCATGGATGCAATTGAAGGGATCACCCGGGACAATGCGTACTTCACAGAAGGGTTTGTCTTAAAATTCAAAATACATATGGCGCGGAACGAATGGCTGCCCATTGAAAATGACATCACACGGGCCGTGCGTAATAGCCGCAAAGATGTCTCAAAATCGGATCACGCTTACCTTTTAACCTTGCAGGCAATGAACTTTGCCCGGCACAGACATCAGGAAGATGCAATCAAAACATTTGATGAGGCCATACGCATGAACAAGAGTAACGACCTCGCTTATCTGGAACGCGCTAAAGTGTTCCTGCTCATCGGCAAATCCTCAAAGGCCGAGAATGATCTCCGGCAGGCCTCACAGCTGGGCAATAAACAAGCACAGCAATTGCTGGCAGGTGCGATGAAATAACGAGTGCAGCAGAAGAATTGATGGTTAAAGCGCTGGCATGGCCACAATCCCCATTTCAATCATCCTTTTATGCATAGCCTCAAAGACTTCTACCCTGGGATTACTATCGGGAACAGGAGGCAGCTCGAGCGATTGCGCGGGTGTACTAAAGTCACGAAAGAATGTTTCCATTCCCCCAGGAGTAATAAGCAATAACGCCTTCGCCGTTTTGCTTGCAATGTCGAAATGATGAGTAACATTTCGCGGTAAAAAAACAAACTCACCCGCACCGGCTTTAAATTTCCTGTCACCTACATGGAAATCCATTTCGCCTTCAAGGATATAGAAGGCCTCGTCTTCATATTTATGATAGTGAGGTGGAGGAGTGAACGCTTTGCCCTCACGAAAGTAACAATGCGTAAGAGAGAACGAACCGTTTGTATCTTTCCCGGTCACGAGGAAAGAAAAAGTGTAAGCAATGTAGTGAACCGAATTTTCCAACGTCGGTTTTTGGGAAGTGAGAGGCTTAAGATCTACGGGTAGCATATCTTTGTTTTTTCTTATAAAGCTACCGGCAGGAATGCTCAGATTTCTATACCAAATGGTAGATTTTTCAATGGAGCCATCCCCATTCGACTGCTTTTAACAGGGCAGATGTGCGGTTCGCCACACCCATCTTTTGATAAACGTTCAACGTATGCGTCTTAATCGTGCCGGGCGATACAAACAGTTTCTCTGCCAGCACTTTGTTAGGTAAACCCGTCGTTAACAAGAACAATACTTCTTTTTCTCGTTCCGTGAGTTTCTCCAACTCTCGCCTTGAAGCGATGGATAAATCTTCCTTGTTTTTCCATTGCCATGCCTTCTGAGCTCTGTTTCTCTCAACGTCATTCTGAGAAGACATTTTTGCTAGCTCGAGCGCCCTCACGATAAAGTTACCCACCGTCTTTAGAATATACAGGTGGTGCTCCTTGTAGGCATTCTTGCGAATACTTCGTACCGTAATTAATCCGACCAGTTGATTGTTCAATTTCAACGGTACATAGATAGCAGCATTCGGGTTCGACCCAGCCAGGGGTATAGGTTTTGCCGCCAGGTATTTGCTATACTCTTTGTCCAGGTCATTTATAAAAATTTCCGCTTCATGGCGAATGCACCAGGACGCTAAACGATTTGGGGCTGAAGCGTCAAACGAAAAATCTAAGAATCTTTTTCCATCTTCAAGACCTCCTTTATACGTGATCGTTCCATCGCTTTTATTGTATATTCCAACCGCGAATTGAAATGCATCGATTATTTCATTGACGTTCGTGTAGATCGCAGATATGATTTGGTCGATTGTGAGGTCCGGAGTAATAAGGTCCGCTACATCATTCAAAATGCGCAGCTGTTCCGTCCAGTCGATTACGTCGGCACGCATGACTGAATTTCGCCAAGTCGACAATCCCTGGGAGAAGCGTTCTTTTTTTCCAGACATCATTCTTGGAATCACTGGACCTACCAAAGGTAAGACATCTCCCAGAAACACATGCAATTCGCATGGACGAAAGAATGGATGTATTATAAAAAGGAAGAGAAAGTGATATACGATCTAATTCAAAAAAAAGGCCGCTCAATAAGCGGCCCCTTCTTTAGTAAG
>DASVBA010000009.1:0-4827 GCA_036376095.1 Chryseolinea sp. | reverse complement strand
GGTGTTAAAGGGCCCGTCAGCCGCTGCTCTTTATGGCTCACGTGGTGGTAATGGCGTTATTCTGATCACTACTAAGAAAGGAAAAAGAGGGGAGGGCCTTGGTATTTCATTTTCAACCAGCAATGTTTTCGAAAAGCCGGTTGAATACCTGAAATTCCATTATAAGTATGCTAATGGAGAACGTAATGATCAGTTGGATGAAGGTTCAGCCTATTGGGGAGGTCCCGAGCTCGACAAAGGTTTAACGGCCGCGCAATTTGGCAGCCCGTTGGATGCTAACGGTGACCCTATTCCTACAGAATTGCGTTCTTACAAAGACAACATGAAGAACTTCCTGGAGACCGGGATCACGTCAACAAATAACCTCGCTCTTTCAGGATCTTCAGAAAAAATAACTTACCGGGTTAATTTGGACTACATGCGCAACAATGGCATGATTCCCAATTCCGATCTGAAAAGAAATTCAATTTCCACTTCTACTACTTTTGACATTACGAAGGCTGTCAAACTAAGTGCGGACCTGAATCTTTCCCGTACTGGATCAAACAGCAGACCTGCTACCGGTAACCGTGGTGCCAACCCTCTCGAAGCGGTTTACACTGTTCCGCATGTAAACGTTAGCGACCTGGAAGACTTCTGGGTTCCGGGTATGGAAGGCATCCAGCAAAAGACCGTGAGCCCAAGCTTTGATAACCCATACTTCCTTGCCTATGGAATAAGCAATGGGTTTCAGCGTGATCGTGCTTTCGGAAATATCAAACTGGATGTTCAGTTTACGCCTGAGATCAGTGCGTTTGGAAGAGTATCACATGATTTCTTTAACGAAAATCGCGAGACAAAAATATCAAGAAGCTACTCCCGCGTGCGCGGAGGAGGTTATCACTTACAGGATCTCGCATTCAGAGAAACGAACGCTGACTTTTTGGTAACGTACAAGAAACAATTCGCTTCTGAATTTGATTTCAGCGTGTCTGGTGGTGGAAACTACAGAATGGTACGTAATACGGACAATTATACGGGTAGCGCTAACGGACCGAACGTGTTAACGATTCCAGGTTTGTTCAGACTGAGCAATATTCCGAACGCGATGTTGATTGCAAATAATGCGGTGTATGAAAAAGCTGTCTATAGTGTATACGCGATGACTTCGCTGGGATATAAAGGCCAGCTCTATTTGGATCTGACCGCCCGCAACGACTGGTCAAGCACTCTTCCTGAGGAGAATCGCTCGTACTTCTATCCGGCAGCGTCACTAAGCTGGCTGGCGAATTACACCTTCGATTTGCCGGAAACTATCTCGTTGCTGAAAGTTCGCGCCGGCTGGGCACAGGCTGGTAATGATACAAACCCATACAATCTCGAGAACCTGCTTTCACCAAGTTCGTGGGGCAACCTTGTTACGACGAGTGTATCTCCGGAATTGCTCAATGCTGAGTTGAAGCCTGAAATCGCTACTTCACAGGAGTATGGATTAGACCTTAACCTTTTCCAAAATCGCATTAGAGTGGAAGCGACCTACTATTCGATGGTAAACAGGAACCAGATCTTCGCTATCCCATCTCCTGCCTCTTCAGGATATACGTCCCGATGGATCAATGCGGGTGAAATCTCCAGCAAAGGTTGGGAACTCACAGTTGGCGGCACTCCTATTCAATCCGCAAACGGATGGAAGTTAGATCTCAACGTTAACCTTTCCAGGAACCGTACAAAGTTAGTAGAACTTGCTGACGGCCTCGATTACATAACGTTCTGGGATGACAATGGAGGCGGATCATTTGCAAGAGTAGGAGACGAGCTGGGTAATTTGTACAGCCGTGGTTATGCCCAGGTAGAAGATGCTAATTCACCTTACTACAAGTGGCCAATATTGGATGATAATGGAGAATGGATCTCCGTGAACGACCATGCCAAGAGAGAGAAAGTAGGAAATTACAACCCTGATATGCTTGTAGGTTTTCAACCAGTGCTTAGCTACAAGCGCTTCACTTTAAGTGCGTCCTTTGATTGGCGTATAGGCGGTCAGTTCCAATCTTACACGTATCGTTATGGCGAATCTGACTGGAAGTCACAGAGACAAATTGATCAACTCATCGCAGGTGGAATAAGCCCGGAGGAAATGAAGGCTGATCCTGGAAAGTATATTATTCCTTCAAATGGCTACTTCCCTCGCGTGGGGGGCTATACGCAGGAGACTGGTGGTGTGCTGGGTGACGATGGTACTTATGACAACGGATTTATTCCGGGTGTTATTGAGGTCTCTGAAGGTGTATATGAGGAGCACCTCGGCGGCGCTAACACAAACGTTTATCCCATTACGTGGTTGTATCCATGGAGTTACAATAAGCAGATCACTTTCGACGCGGATTTCCTGAAGCTCAGAGAACTTGCATTGACGTACAGCATTCCATCTTTGTTTGGAATAAAAAATGCAAGCGTTTCGATCTTCACGAGAAATATCACACTCTGGACGAAAGCTGATATTGGAATAGATCCTGAAAGAGCTTTCCAGACTATTGGTAGCAAGCAGGGTAATACAGCGAATACGTTCAGACAAGGTATCGAGCTGCAAAACGTTATGCCCTGGACTGCTTCTTATGGATTCAGGCTTAACATAAATCTGTAACCCCTGATAACAAGAAATCTAATTCAACTGAGATGAAAACAATAATTAGAACAATATACAAATCGGTTTTCCTTGCGGGGTTGGTGACTCTATCTGCCTGCGAAGACCTGACCGAATTGAATGTAAGTGAGAACGGGGCAAGCCCGACGACAGCTAATCCGAACTTGCTTATGCCAACCGTTATGACAGGCGTAGCAAATTCTTATCTGGACCTTGGTATAATGGATGTTGCCGGAGTGATGCAACACACGCAAAAAACCGGATGGTATTCTGCGCATAATTCTTATGATTGGTCACCACGTGACTGGTCGCCATGGTATGGTTATGAAAGATCGAATAAGCTAATATACGAGCGGGCCGTTGAACTCAACCTTCCTTTCCATCAGGCTGTTGCCTTGACGATGAGGTCATTTATCTATGGTACGGTCACCGACCTTTGGGGCGATGCTCCTTACACAGAGGCGGTAAGAGGAGATGAAGGAAGTGAATTCGTAAAACCAACATTCGATACACAGGATGTTATCTATGCAGGAATTATCGAAGATCTGAAAGCTGCTTCGGCATTATTTGCTGGTGGCGATGTAACCGGGATAAATCCAGCATATGATGTTTACTATGGTGGCAACGTGGAGAAGTGGCAAAAGTTTGCCAACTCCTTGATACTTCGTTACGCCATGCGGATATCGGATAAGAATGCCACTGAGGCCAAAAGTATTGTTGAGGAGATCTACAGCAGTGGTATCTATATCGCGAACGCCTCCGATGATGCAATGATGGCTTATGTGGGAGCAAATGCATCGAATTCTTTTCCTACCTCGGTAACAGATGACGGTACAAAATTCAGAAATGCACGAGCTTGTGTCACCTTGTTGGATAAGCTTGTTGCGTACGACGATCCGCGTTTGGAAGTATGGTTTGCACCGGTCCACGTTCAATGGGTTGAAGATCCAGCCCTTCCGACGAAAATGGATGCAACGATTCGCCGCAACGGAGTGTTGACAGCCAAAACAAACATTAAGGACAATGATTATCGCGCGGAAAAGAAAGCTGATCCTTCAGTAGTCTATACAAGACATTTCAATCCTAATTTGTTTGCAGTAGATGAAGAATTACCGAACACTTCAGAGTACGTGGGTATACCTCCTGCAATCATCGGTCCTGACTACTACAACTATAATCCCACACCTGGTCAGACAGTCGAGAACCAGCACGTATCACAATACGACGACATCTATCGTGATCTTTCCGGATCGCTTCTTAAAGCGAGGTTGATCTCCGCCGCTGAGACGCACTTTATATTAGCGGAGGCTGCTCTCAAAGGATGGACAGTCGGTGATGCAAAGACGAACTATGAGAATGGGGTTAAAAACTCACTTGCAGCATGGAACGTAAGTGGAGACTATGCGTCATACATTGCAGAGCCTGGTGTTGCATATAATGGAACATTGGAGCAGGTGATCGAACAAAAATGGATCGCAAGCTGGACCTCTGCGACAGAATCGTGGATGGATTACAGAAGAACTGGTCTTCCAGCACTGCAAACGGGTCCAGCATCACCCGAACCTGTTTTACCAGTAAGATTTATTTACAGTGATGATGAAACACTTCGCAACGAAGACAATGCGAACGAAGCAATTGATCGATTGGAGGAAACTGATTATTCCAACCTACGAGGAGCCAATAGTCAATGGTCCAAACCCTGGATTATTCAAGGAACGGGTAAACCTTGGAATTAGTTGGGTTTGATCCGGGTTTGTCAAATAGCGGGGCTTTGCTCCGCTATTTTTTATTTCAGTTTTTTATAAATGCGCTATGAAGAATAAGTTGTTTGGTAGAACGATTGTGGCGTCTTTGATCGTCGTCTTTTTATTTTTTGCGGGATTTGTATATGAGCATAAGAAGATCTCGAATGGTGACCATCACGACCACACTGATCAGTACCATGAACATTCTCACGCGGCAACTATACAATTACCGCCGAAGCTTTTGTTTCCTTCGACGGAGCCGGACCGCGTTATTCTAAACTTAACGGAAAGTCCGGAAACATCCATCGCCGTAAATTGGCGGACCGATACGACCATTCAAGCGGGGTACGTAGAATGGGCAAAGGCAACTGCCGGTCCTGAATTCCTCGCGCAGGTAACTAAAGTTGAAGCACAACGGGAAGCACTGAAGGTCAAGCATCGCGAAGAACCGGAAGTAAA
>DASVBA010000007.1:0-3571 GCA_036376095.1 Chryseolinea sp. | reverse complement strand
GTATCCGTCGATGTGAAAGACGATTATTTTGTTCGCGATTGAATTGTCCTTCAAATAGGCATTTGCAACCGATGAAACATTTCCTCCAACCATGATGACAAGGGGTTTGTCGGGAGTAGCCTTATGGGCTTCGGCAATGATCAGATCACTGCCCGGGCTTGAGCTCCATTGCGTTTGTTCAATCACTCCGGTGGCAGGTCTCACTAACGCTATGCTTGTTCCTTTTATGGGCGCAGGAATATTTCGAAGGCCGGATTGTTGAGCCCTGTTGTACAAGTCGACCCATTCCCGGAAGGTATCGTCATGAGTATACATGTAGTTCGGCTGATTGTACATGTCGCGGGTATTGATATTACCCACAAGACGAATCTGACCTTTGTTAGCCTTCAGCCAGATGAAGAAGGGGTCAGGTGTATCAAGTATGAGGTCATTATCGTAAATAACAGGGTTTGTGCCATCAACACCTGCTATATGAACGCCATTGTTGACTGTATAGGATACCTTTTGACCAAATGCATTCGAACACCAAACAATTAATACAATTAATTTGCAAACGCTCCTCATCACTCTTGTTTTTGAATTAATCTCCACACTTATTAATTGAGAGGGGCTGGCAAGGAGCAGTAGCACAGACGTCGCACTCAGAAATCGATTGAACAATTAACTCCCGTAAGCGAATTCAGACGTAACTTTCACCACTTGCTAACCGGAATTAAAGCGAACACTATAACCAACGAGTCAAATGTTCAATGAAGATGGCGATAAGGAAACTATCAATCGGTGAAACAACCTATTCTCAGATAAAGGCGGTTTTTACTCGTACTGTACCACCGCTTCAGATCGTGAACAAAATCACCCTGTGCACCAAGTGAAATGATAAGTCTTTGAGAACGAAATACTTTGGGATTGTGTATGTGTAATTGCGTTCTGCGTGCAATTAGGCGTACTTTTTTTGCTGATTATGATGAATTCCGGACATCATGAATTTTTGTCAGGCGGCACTAAATAATAGCAGCATTTATTGTTATTTTGGTTGAAGTGATTTACTCGGTTGAAACTCAATACCATACACACATCGGCATTTAAGAACGTACTGGCAAAATCGACAGCTCTGGTGCTTCTTTTTTGTTTCATTGCCAACCCATTGTTCGCTGAGGATGCGCAGGCCGCGAATGCCGACGGGTATTGGCTGTGGAACTTCCTCGGGAGACTTCATCCGATGATCGTTCATTTCCCGATCAGCTTGATCATTGTCGCGTTGCTATTGGAAGTTGTTCAGAAGATACGCGGTAATCATTCGATGAGCGATGCTATTCGGACGTTAATCTACGTTGGTTCTTTCTCAGCTGTTCTCGCCGTGGTGTTTGGTTTGTTGCTTTCCAACACGGAGGGTTATGGTGGCGATCTGCTTCCGATTCATCAGTGGTCAGGAATAGCAACAATGATTTTATCGGTACTGACAGCTGTTGCTGCAGCTCAGAATTTACAGAAGGTGCAGTTCACGTTGCTTATCATCACCGTTATGTTTGTAGGTGTCGCCGGGCACTATGGTGCAATGCTCACGCACGGCGATGATTATCTTACAGGCGCTTTTCCTTCCGAAGAACAAGACAGCACCCGCGGAAATAAAGCAGATGTCCTGTTGATAAAAGACGGACAGCTTTCGGAGGAAAATATCCAGGAATTGAATGTTGAGGTGCGTACTATCTTTGCGCACCATTGCTATAAGTGCCATGGCAAAGCTAAAGTGAAAGGTGAGCTGCGGCTGGACAGTCGTGAGGCAATAATGAAGGGTGGCGAAGACGGTGTTATTGTTATTCCAGAGCATCCTGAAAAAAGTGAGATCATACGACGTATTACACTGCCGGCAAATCATAAGGACGTTATGCCGGAAAAAGGAAAAAAATTGTCGGAACGTGAAATAGCTGTTCTTGAATTCTGGATCAAGAACGGTGCTCCGTGGCCTTCCGGTCCGGAAAAGAGTATATATAGAGTGGCCGCTCTTGAGCCACGAGTGCCAGCGATTCCTCAAGGCCCGGACGACATGATCAATCCAATCGACCGCTTCGTAGATGACTACTTTAAAAAGAATGATGTAGAATGGAAGGACCCGGTCAACGACCACATCTTCCTGCGAAGGATTTATCTCGACGTGATCGGGCTTCTACCGCCGCCAGACTCCATCGATGCATTCATCAAGGATAGCAATCCAGGCAAGAGGGAGATCATGGTTAAGAGGTTGTTGGCAAGAAATGACGATTACGCTCAACAATGGCTCACCTTCTGGAATGATGCATTGAGGAATGATTATACGGGAACGGGTTATATCACCGGTGGACGATTCGATATCACGAAATGGTTGTATGCGGCCCTGAAGGATAACAAGCCATACGATTCTTTCGTCAAGGAATTGATCAGCCCGAACAAAGACTCAAAAGGATTTATCGAAGGCATCAAGTGGCGAGGCACCATCAATGCGAGTCAGCGAACGGAGATGCAAGCCGCGCAGAATGTTTCGCAGGTATTCTTAGGACTCAATCTCAAATGTGCTTCCTGTCATGATAGTTTTATCAGTGACTGGAAGTTGGACGACGCCTATGCGTTTGCAAACATTTTTTCGGATACCACCCTTGAGATAAATCGATGTGATAAGCCCACGGGAAAAGTAGCGGGGCGGCGTTTGTTATTTAAAGAACTGGGGGAAATAAATGCAGAAGCGGTAACAGATGAAAGGTTGAAACAGCTGGCCGATTTTCTTGTTCAGCCAAAGAACGGGCGCCTCTACCGTACTCTGGTGAATCGCGTATGGGCACAGCTCATGGGACGCGGAATCGTCGAGCCTGTGGATGTTATGGACAATGAACCATGGAGTCAGGATTTGTTGGATTGGCTGGCGTCAGATTTTGTAACCGATGGCCACGATATCAAAAAACTGCTCTTCAAAATCTTAACGTCGAGAACCTACCAGCTTCCATCAGTTGGGTTTAAAGAAGAAGCATTGATTGGCGCACCTGACTATGTATTCAACGGTATGTTGAGGAGACGGCTAACTGCCGAACAATTTACGGACGCGGTAAGCGCAGCGATCCAACCGGTTTATCCTGATAGTATAGTTGTCTACAATTTGCTGCCTGTAGAAGCAAAGAAGAGCATTCCCTTTGCGCGTGCGGCGCTAGTGAAGAATGATCCATACCTCACAGCGTTGGGAAGACCAAACCGCGAGACGGTCTCTACAAGCAGGTCTTCTCAGGCCAACTTGTTGCAGGCACTTGAGTTGACAAACGGCACTCGCTTTAATGAGGCCATTCAACGTGGCGCCGATGCCTGGAAAACGAAATACCCGGAAATGACAATGTTGGTACGTGAGGTTTACAGAAGCACGCTGGGACGACTGCCTGCAACGGAAGAAGAAGCGATCGCTTTGAAAGCGCTGGGCCAAACGCCGTCCAGGAATGCTATACAGGATTTTATATGGGCCATGACGTTGCATCCGTAATTTCAGCTGATATAATAATGGATTTCGGAAGTGGAAAGCGGTAAATTTGAGTTATTGGAAGGAAATTAAAGTAAA
>DASVBA010000005.1:0-5886 GCA_036376095.1 Chryseolinea sp. | reverse complement strand
CGCTCGATCACGAAACAGGATTCGCCATTGGTTCAGATAGCATTGGCAGAATTAATGGCACAGCTTCAGGCTAAATCGTCGGTTAAGGAACTCGAGAAGATCCTGAAGAACGAGAACACACCGGTCGATGTAAGGAAAAAGATCGAGGAAAGTCTGAAGGTGCTGATCTGATAACTATTAAACACACGCAGAAAAACATTCAATCAATATGAAAAAGATAATTGCATACGCTGGAACCTTGATCTTAATCGTTGCGTCCATGCATCTCAAGGCCCAGTCTTTTACGGAAAAGATCACCAAGGAATTCTCTTTTGAAAAGAAAGGCGTGGACAACGCTGTCCTCGTGTCGAACATAAATGGAAGCGTCAAAGTAGAAGGCTATGCCGGCGACAAGATCGTGGTTGAGGTAAACAAAACCATTTATGGAAAGACAAACGAACGCCTCGAAAAAGGAAAAGCTGATATTCAGCTGGGTGTAATTGATCGAGCCGATACGTTGATATTCTTTGTTGAAGGAACGGGTGCCACGTTTGGACGGAAGTCAGAGCACCGGCGCAATTCCTGGTATCATCAGGGCTGGGGCTATGATTGGTGTTGCAATGGCAATGGGGACAACAAAGGCAACTGTAATTGCAACTGCCGGACAGAGTTCGACTATAAAATGGATTTTGTTGTCAAGGTTCCATCATCCGTTCATGTAGTGGCCAGCACAATCAACGACGGGAATATTTCTGTAAGCAACGTATCGGGTGCCGTGATCGCTGATAACATCAATGGAAGCATTAAGCTCGACAAGTTGGTTCGCGAAGCGAAGGCAAGCACCATCAATGGAGACGTAGACGTTGAATATGTAACCAATCCGACCAAAGATTGCAGATTTTATAGCCTGAATGGAGATATCAATGCCTGGTTTCAGCGTGGCCTTGCTGCCAACATGAGTTTTGAAAGCTTTAACGGAAGTTTTTATACCAATATCGAGAAGCTCGAAAATATTCCGGTCCAACTCGAAAAGAAAGAATCAGACAAAGGTACTAAGTATAAGGTCAACGGAAACAGGTATAAGATCGGATCCGGTGGTGCCACATTCCTTGACTTTGAAACATTTAATGGTAATGTATATCTGAAAGAAAAAACAAATTGACCCGCCACTAATAGAAAGTAAAAGAAAGTTGAATTTTTAAAGAGACACGAAAATGAAAAAGCAAGTTTTAATTTTGATGACATTGTTAGCCGTAATGATATTTCCTGTGGCGGCCTGGGCTCAAGGTGGGAATGAATTTACCATTCCGCTTTCTGATCCGGCAAAACGAGGCAAGCTGAAAGCGAAGATCAACTACGGGTCGATCACGGTAAAAGGAACCGGTCGAAAGGATGTACTCGTACGATATACTGCCAGTAACGATGAAGACCGGGGAAAGAGCGATTCAAAAGACGGTCTAAAAAGGATTGGCGGTGGCGGCATGGATCTGGAAGCGGTGGAGAATGCTAACACGGTGAGCGTAAAATCGGATTCATGGAATAACAAGCTAAATCTTGAAATTGAAATTCCATCGGGAATGGATCTTGAGGTCAAAACGTACAACGATGGAGACCTTATGATCTCAAATATCCAGGGCCAGGCCGCGCTTACAAACTACAATGGTGAGATCACTGCCCTGAACATTTCCGGAACTGTGGTGGCTACAACGTACAACGGTGGAATAAAGGTGACATTCGATAAGGTTACAGAGGGAACACCAATGTCATACTCAACTTACAACGGAGATATCGACATCACCTTCCCCTCTACGGTCAAGGCTTCGCTGAAAATGAAAACTGAACAGGGTGACATCTATTCGGGATTCGACGTCGATATTAAGAGCAGCGGACCCGTCCAAAAGAAAGACACCGGCTCGGGAGTTTACAAAGTGGTCATCGACGAATGGAAACGTGGTGACATCAACGGAGGAGGGCCTGAGTTCACCATGAAGAATTACAATGGGGATATTATTCTACGGAAAAAGTAGGGTGGATAATTGAGAGAGGTTGAAGGCCCGGAAATCTCCGGGTCTTTTTTTATATCTCTATAAAACATTACATGGGTGTCATCCAGAGTATGAACTCGAAGTCTTTTAGCGTCACAAATGGCACCTTTGTCCTACACTCAAACTAAGCGCTGTAGCAGAAATGCAAATTTTTTTCAGCGCTTAAGTTTTGATGAAAAAGCGACCCCAACCATGTTAGTTACTAAAACCACTCTTTCCGCGGCCATTTTCGGCATTGCGCTGCTTGTTCAACCCGCTGATGACAACGCACCGAAAGAACCGACAAATGTTATTGTCGACTCCAAGGGGCTCAGCATCGATCTCAAATGGGCCACAGATAAGAACAAACCTACAGCGCTTACGGACGCTGACCTTGACCTCGATGTGCTAAGTTCTGACGGCGAAATACTCTCCAGCTACAACAAATCTGAATTTGAGCATGTAGACCTTACAAGCCTGTTGGCTGACGGCACCTACACCATTAAGGTGAGTTTGTTCGAAATGAACAAAGAGAGCAACTACACGCTCAGTGTCACCGGCACTACCTGCGGAAAGAATTTCAACGCTACAGGCGAGCTAACGGAAGGAATTCAACCTTCCATTAATGTTCTCGAAATCGTCAAATCCGGGGATCAATTTACATTGACCTCTATTTAGGAGGCGCTAGTCTCGGGCGATATCAAATTCCACCCTTCGGTTCAGCTTGCGGTCGTCATCCGACTTCTCACTTACAATTGGTTTGGAACTTCCATATCCGTGGGCCTCAATCCGCGCAGCACTGATCTTAAACCGGTAAATCAGATAGGCCTTTATAGCATCTGCCCGGGCTTGCGACAACCTCAGGTTGGAATCTTCCTTACCCTGCGAGTCTGTGTGCCCCGAAATGTTAAGTCTGAATCTTGGATGGTCGATCAGGAAGTTGGCCAGTTTATCAAGGTCTGAATGCATCGCCGGAAGAATGTCGGCTTTTCCGTTTTCAAATTCCAGTGACTTAAATGCGATCTTGCTTTCAATGGGATCGGCTTCCCGGTTCATTTCAGTATCGCCCTCCATAAAGAAGAGTTCTTCAATCCTGAAGAAGTCATCACCCTGGATAATCAAAAGATAGTTTCTTTTATTGATAAGATTGAAATCAAATGATCCGTCCTCACGAAGGAACTTTGGCGCGACCTCGACACCCTTGTCAAGGTCGATGACGGAAACGATGCCTTTAAATGGTTTTTTGGTTTCCGAATTGATCAGGGTCCCCTTAAGTTTTGCAACAGCGTTTGGCTGCGCTTCCATCGGAACCGGAAAGGAGTGAAGATCTAAATTGTTGATATCGTTCTCCGCTGACCGGGCGTAATAGAGATAGTTTGATTCAGAATCGATGGTGAAGTAATACTCGCTGCCAGGTCCGTTTACTAATGGACCGATGTTCTTTGGTTCATCCCATGCGGGCATTCGTTTATAAGACTTGTAGATATCAAAATCACCGAACGAAAGAGGCTGGCCATTAGAGCTGAAGTATAACACATTGAACTTATGATGGAAGAACGGGCTTACTTCAAACCCTCGCGTATTAATGATGGGTCCAAGGTTCATAGCCTTTTGCCACGCGCCGTCGTTCGCCTTGACCGAATAATAAATATCGGAGAAGCCGAATCCTCCTAAACGGTCAGAAGCAAAGAACAACGTATCACCTGAATGCGAAAGCGAAGGTTGTGAATCCCATCCAATGGAATTTATGTTCGGGCCGAGATTCCTTACGTTGTCCCAGGTGCTGTCGGCTTTGAGTTCTGCAACAAAAATATCGCAGCTCCCGAAGCCTCCCGGAGAGTTGCATCGTGCAAAATAAAGCAGCTTTCCATCCCCGCTCAAACAGGCAGAGCCTTCGTTATATGGCGTATTGATCGTCTTGAACTCTTCCGCCCATGCCCACAATGTGTCGCTTCTTACGGTGTAGAAGAGATCTTCGTTATAATTCTTGTTGAGGGGATCGACGTGACCGTTTCGTTTGGATGTGAAGAGCAACACGTTGTCTACATTTCCGATGGTTGGACCGTAATCAGCTTTGTTCGAGTTGATCAATTCGCCCATATTCAGCAAAACTCCTTGTGGTGGTCTCAACGTATCTATTTCCCGACGATACGCGACGAGCTCATAATATTGCTGAAGTGGAACGTACAGATCCGTTTCGTTCTTTGTAAGGGAATCAAATTCGCTTTTGACATTGCGCACATCACTACCCTGTGGATGATGTTTCAGGATAAGCTTGTATAGCAGTACTGACTCACCCTTAGGTCCGAATTTTTCTGAAAGCCGTGCCAGGTCCCAGAGTAGTTTTGTATCCCTGGAAAAGTTGTCGGGACCAAATTTTGAGACGTATGATTTTAACTCGGTGTATTTTTGTTCCTCGTCCCCCGCCGGTCCTAATTTTTTAATTCGATCGAGCTTAGCCTGATCCGTGTAGTACTTAATCTTGTTGACGTTCGGAAAAACAAAAATGTCAGATTGGCTGTAGCTTGTCAGGCTATCATCCAATTGCACTACCCCGCCCCGCTTGAATTTTTTCGCCGGTTTTTGGGCCCGTAGCGGAGTGTGAACCAATAGCCAAAAGGCTGTGGTACAGATCAAAAAATAGGTTTTCACGGAACCTCCGTTTTGTAAAAAATCACGCCAATCAGTTAAAGTTGACATAAATTTGCTTCTTTTACAACTCTCTTGGCACTACTATTGTCTTATTCGCGCACCTGATAAAACCGATTCCCCGATCTGGTAATAAGTCAGTTTGACACAGATTAACCATGTTTAAGGCTCTACCTATACAACTCGTTCAAGAAGAATCGGATGACCTCATACAATTGATAAATCCTGAACAGGACTCGGACCTCAAACCCGAGGATTTGCCTGAGGAAATTTCGATACTTCCCATTAAGAACACGGTACTGTTTCCTGGAGTTGTCATTCCAATCACCGTTGGCCGACAGAAATCGATCAAACTGGTGAAAAAGGCGTACCAGGGGAACAGAATCATCGGCGTTATTGCTCAAAAGAACGCCATGGCGGAGGAACCTTCGGTTGAAGATCTCTACAAGACCGGGACAGTAGCGCGTATTATCAAAATGCTTGTTCTTCCCGATGGCAACACAACCATTATCATCCAGGGAAAGAACCGTTTTGCTGTGAGAGATTTTACACAGGAAGATCCGTATTTGACAGCACGCATCGAATTGCTTACGGAACCTACCCTGAACGCTAACGGGAAAGAAACGTTGGCGCTCGCTCAGTCCCTAAAGGATGCGGCAACCAAGATCCTTAAGCTGAATCCGGAAATTCCTATTGAGGCTCAGGTTGCGTTGGATAACATTTCAAGCATGGCATTCCTTGTTCATTTTCTATCATCGAATCTGAATGTGGATGTAGCAGAAAAACAGAAGATCCTTGAAACCCACAACATTATCGAGCGGGGAACCCTTCTTCTTCAGTACATGCTGAAGGACATTCAGATGTTGGAGATCAAACATGAAATCCAGAAGAAAGTACATACCGATATCGATCAGCAGCAGCGAGATTACTTTCTCCGTCAGCAGATAAAAGTTTTGCAAGATGAATTGGGTTACGACGGTCCCGATAAAGAAATTGAAAAACTTAGAAAACGGGCAGAAAGTAAACACTGGTCCAAGGAGGTTGGAGAACACTTTAGTAAGGAGCTCGACAAACTATTGCGGATAAATCCGATGGCCGCGGAATATCCCGTAGCCATGAATTACGTGGAGTTTATGCTTGATCTTCCATGGGGTGAATTCACAACCGACGACTTTGACCTTAAGCGTGCAAAAAAGATTCTGGATCAGGATCATTTTGGACTTGAAAAAGTAAA
>DASVBA010000001.1:0-6429 GCA_036376095.1 Chryseolinea sp. | reverse complement strand
AAAATTTTGCCGACCCCGTAACATTGGTGCGTTCTCCAATATTTACAAAATTGGACGCTTTCGTAATTTCTATCGCTTCAAGGCCGCTGAGTTTAAATGTCGTGTCGTGTTTCATTCTTTAAATCTAGTCCGATGGTTTGTTGGTCCATAGTCCATAGCCGATGGTCCATGGCTTGATTAGTCAATGGTCAATGATTTGTCAGACGATTGCTAATTCGTTAGTAGTTGATTAAGTCGATGGTCCATAGTCAATGGTCGATAGTTGATTCGTCAACGGTTTGTAGTTTCTCGCTCCTTCGTCGTCAATTGCTTGATTAGTCAAAAGACGATTTTGGAGCTTCTATGGACTATAGAGCATCAGCTACTTCAACGAGTTCCTCAATGCCTTGTAGACCCTTAATAAGTTCAGTTGGTTTCTCATAATAAATATCAAAATCATTTGCTTCTATTAACTTCCTGTGTGGTCAATACATATAACTTCTCCTTCGGGAACTGACTTTACCACTTCTGAAACATCAGCCGACAGATCAACCGCCTATAAGCACCCAACTGTATTCTATTAACCACCCAACCATGGACCAAGGACTACCGACTATGGACTTTCAACCAGACTCTCCACCTTCCGGGGTGTGTAACGTGCAGCCAAGTCCGCTATAACTTTAATATGCTCCGGCGTTGTACCACAACACCCTCCGACCATGTTTACCAAACCTTCCTTTAAGAACTCCTCAACCTGGCTACCCATTTGTTCAGGTGTTTCGTCGTATTGACCGAATTCATTGGGTAGTCCTGCATTTGGATATGCGCTGACAAAAAAAGGAGCCTTGTCGCTCAGCACCTTCAAGTAAGGTCTAAGCATCGCCGCGCCGAGCGCACAGTTCAAGCCAACGCTCAAAAGCGGAACATGCGAAACAGATATCAGGAACGCTTCCGTCGTTTGTCCTGAGAGGGTTCTTCCGCTGGCATCGGTGATGGTGCCGGAAACCATGACAGGTATTTGTTTCCCCATCTCTTCAAACAATTCCTGGATGGCGAAAAGTGCAGCCTTAGCGTTGAGGGTGTCTATGATCGTTTCAAGCAATAGTAAATCAACACCTCCCTCTATCAGCGCTTTTGCCTGCTGCTTAAATGCGGTTACAAGCTGATCAAAAGTGATGGCCCTGTATCCTGGATTATTTACATCGGGCGACAGGGAAGCTGTCTTATTGGTCGGACCCATTGCCCCCGCTACAAACCGCGGTTTGTTCGGCTCTCGTTTGGTGAACTCGTCGGCAACTTCTTTTGCAATCTTTGCAGATTGAAAGTTAAGATCATAAACGGCATCTTCCAGATGATAGTCCGCCTGAGCGATAGTTGTTGCGCTGAACGTGTTTGTCTCGGCTATATCTGCTCCAGCCGCGAAATACTGCCGATGAATATCTTTGATGATATCCGGCCGGGTAAGTGACAAGATATCATTGTTGCCTTTTAAGGTATGGGGGTGATTCTTGAATCTTTCACCGCGAAAATCTTCCTCTGTAAGTTTGTGGCGTTGGATCATGGTACCCATCGCACCGTCGATCACGAGAATCCGTTGTTTTAGAATGTCTTCAATGTTCATAAAGCTCTCTCTCCTTAAGTATTTTATCCAGAGAGCCCGTAATGGTGGGGTACTTATCTTTTTCTCCACATTGATGAATGTGAAGAAGGGGATTTAGCACAACATCCCGAATTCGATTTCGGAATAGGATGCTAAGACGTCTTCGGGCCCGTCCCTCGGTCTTTCTGGATAAGTGTTGCAAAGAAAAACAATATGTATCTAAAATAAAAAGCCAATACGTTAAATTTGAATTGAATAATGAAACTAGCTGCAATAGACATTGGTTCTAATGCTATCCGATTCCAGGTCTCAACGGTACTTGACACTGCGCCTACCGTCGTTTTCAAAAAGCTCGAGTACATACGCTTCCCATTGCGCTTAGGTCACGATGTGTTTTCTACGGGACGCATAAGTGACAAAAGCATTGGTAAGTTCAAGAAACTAATGAAAGCTTTTCGCCTGCTCATCGAATTGTATGAAGTGAGCGATTACATGTTCTGTGCCACGTCTGCCATACGTGAATCGGATAATGGAGCTGAATTGGTCAATGATGTTTTTAACGAACTCGGTATTACCATTCATATTATTGACGGCAATAGAGAAGCTGAACTCATCAACAGGGCAATCAGTTCTTATCTAACAAAAAAAACTTACCTGCATATAGATGTCGGCGGTGGAAGTACGGAATTAAACCTTTATGTAAAAGGAGACAAGATCAAGACAAGGTCTTTTAAGGTCGGATCTGTAAGAGTGCTGGAGCATAACGACTCGCCCCTAATGTGGGAAGATATGGAGCAATGGGTAAGGGCCAACATTAAGAAAGAATATGGGAAAGTAACCGCCGTTGGAACCGGTGGAAACATCAGTAAGATATTCGAACTGGCAAAAAAGCGACCCGGCGGAACCATTTCAATTAAAAAGGTCAGAGATATTCTTGCTATGATCAAAGAGCATTCCCTCGAAGATCGTGTCTATAAACTACAAATGAACCCGGATCGGGCTGACGTCATCGTTCCGGCAAGTGACATCTATATCAAGGTGATGGAGTGGGCCCGCGCGCAAAGCATATTAGTCCCTGAAGTAGGGCTGAAAGACGGCATGATGCTTTATCTGTATGAACAAAATCTCAAACAAACAAAGTTGGCGTTCTGAATCATCTGGGTTTCCTTTTGTCGATGGTGCTCTTTCCTTTTTTGCGTTCCTCAGTCTTCAGATCTATGAGGTAAGCGAGGGAAACTCTGAAGCCCTGGTTCCGGGAGCGAAGCGGTGACTGAAAATAAGTATTAAGGAATATTCCGTCGGACTTAGCGACATAGCTATGGCCCAGCTCGTAGCGGATCGACAACATGATGCGTTGACGCGGAGCTGGCTCGAGAACCATACCGGCGACGAAATTCAATCCAAACTGAAATCTATTTGGTTCCTGAACGTTCATCTCATCCTGTTGTTGATTTTCAGGATCTTTTTTGAACACTGCCTTATAAGAAATTTCTTCTATGCTATTCTCTTCGAAATCGGAATTGTACAAGGTGCCCTTTGCATTCAGCCAGTAACTGATGTTCGGACCTATCCCCAAGAAATATTTGAACTCCTTGTTATTTCCGAGCTTTCCCTTAAAGTCCACGGTATAACTAATGGGCATGTCGATATAACTGTATCGTTCGTAGTTTTTTAATAGCACATCTTTCCTCCCCTCAATCTCACGGCCCTTGGTTGCATATAGTAAAGACGTGTGAAGGAAAAAACGATTGCGTACCTTAAACGCCAGGTGACCACCGACGTGAAAACCGAACGTGGGAATTGTTTTATAAGAATCCTTCAGATCCTTGTCTGCAAAGGACGTCCATGAGTAATTTGCGCCCGCAAGTGGTCCAACAAGAATTTGAGACGTTGCCTGGAACCAGAACAGCGATAACGGGAGGGCAAGCCAGGAAAAGACTTTCACTTCAGAACTAGTTAAAAAAATGGTTCAAGTGCAGAATTAAACCCTCAAGTTACTGAAGATAGGCTACCAATAAAAAGAAAAACACCGTATATTCGTAAGTTTTCGGGTAAAGTGACGTTCCGGATGGTTTGATCACATAACTGGATTACTATTTTTTAGGTGGCAAAAAGGGCTCACAGCCGGGTTTTATAGGAGTGACTTTTTAGCTTTTGCCCATATTAATGGACGTGAATGCGCTATTTTTTTAACTGTTCCATCTGCTTGCTTTTGTCAGTCTGCTGTATTTCCGTACAAGCGCAAAATTACCCTGTTTATAACAGTTTCTTCGTAAATCCTTATTTGTACAATCCCGCTGAAGCGCTGACAGACTACACGACTATCTATGCCCTGCATCGACAACAGTGGATGAACGTTGAAGGCTCCCCGACGACATCTGCACTGACATTTACCACGCTGTTGAACGAATCGCGCGCGGGCTTAGGTGGCAAGATCACCTCCTACGAGAGAGGTCTGCTAAAGACCACTGATTTTTCCCTGACCTACGCATACGGCATACCAACAGGTCAAAAAAACTGGCTATTCTTCGGGTTATCGGGTGGCGCGATATCCAATAGCATTGATCTCACGAAGATCTCTGATCCGAACGACCCAGCCATAGCCGGATATCTTGCGAACAACATACAAGCAGCCGCGAGCTTTGGAATGCTCTACCGTTCCGGGTCCGGCTTAAACATCGGGTTGTCGCTGCCTCAACTATTTCCGGCGGTGTACAACAGCACTGCAAGCTTCGATCAGCTAACGGTCTCGCCAACAGATAATGTGTTTTTTACCATCTACTATAAGCGCAAGGTTGAGAGCAAAATAGTAAGCAGGAATAAAGGTGGGTTGAAGCAAAAAGTGAAAACACAGGAAGCAATTGCGCCGTTGGAATTCTACCTTAATTACAAGTATTCAAAATACGGAAACAGCCAGTTTGAACTACTCGCTAAGCTGAACCTGACTCAAAACTTTTGGCTAGGAGGATCGTACCGTCTGCCCTATGGGTTTACCGGGAACTTAGGAATCAATGTGCAGCGGTTTACTTTCGGTTATTCTTATGAGCCAGGGAATCAACCACAGGATGGTTTCTCTCAAGGGTCGCATGAAGTCATTTTAGGGTTGAAGCTAGGACAACTCAAGAAGTTCAAACGTGCTGCTCCGGTATTGCGCTCGACCCTCACGAAAACGCCAGCCGAAAAACACACGGCTCGCTTCCAGGAGACTGTCGAGGATCCGGATCAGATTAACCAGCAGCAATCCGAAATCAAGAAGAAATACTTTGTTGTGATACGAGTGTTTAATGACTTCACGGCAGCCGATGTATATAAGAAGAAGCTTATTACTGATAAGTTTAACGCAGACATATTCTATAATCCTCAGGATAAGAAATATTATGTCCATGTACTCGAGACGTTAAAGGCAGCAGAAGCGCACGAGGAGGTACGGAACCTTAAGACGTATACCAAGCTGAAAGAAGCGCGCGTATTGATCGTAACTACCTCAAAATGAGCTACTGGGTTACATTTTCTAAGAACCGACGCATTTAAGGCACCAGGAGAATCGTTATGAACCAATTTTTGAAGCCCTTTGGCCTTCTTTTGACAATCTCCGTGCTGAGTTATCAGGGTATTGCACAAAGGCCCGACGTCAAATCGGTGGATAAATTTAGCGGGAGCATGGAGGAAACGGTGACCATCCAGGGTTCATACTTTGGAACCGATGCCTCGAAGGTTGCCGTAACATTTGGCGCCACCAAAAGCTCAATCCAGTCCGTCACCGATCAGCTTATTCAAGTGAAGGTTCCATTCGGGACCACGTATAACGACATCGCAGTCACAAATCTAACCAACGGACTCACTGGATACACACACCGGCAATTCTTGCTGAACTTCAATGGAAAGCCCGGCTTCGACCTCACTAATCTGCAAGGCCAGTTCGACTTTCCAGCAGGCGTTCCCACCACTGAAGGCCTTTACGATCTCTGTATGTGTGATTTCGACGGCGATTCAAAAGTGGACGTTGCCAGTGCGAACGATAATACTGCTTTCGTTAATATCTTTCCGAACGCATCAACACCAGGTGTGGTCTCCTTTCCCGGGAAACTTGCCTTAAATATTGCCTCGCGATCACTTCACATCAAGTGTGGTGACTTGAACGGAGATGGAAAGCCCGACCTGATCGCTACCGAGAGTGGGACGAACGACAAAGTTTTCATAATGAAGAATAACAGTGCGGGTACGGGAAGTTTTGCGTTCTCAGCTCCGTTAACAGTGACGCTTGCTGGAAAAAGGCCAAAACGCATTGAGATAGCAGATCTTGACCTTGACGGAAAACCAGAGCTCATTATCACGGCGCAAGGTTCTAACACGGTATCGGTATTGGTTAACCAGAGCACATTGGCGTCGATATCTTTTTCTCCGATTCCACCTATTCATATAACGATACCCGGAGCTGCCAGTACAGAAGGTCTCGCTGTGCAAGACCTTAACGAAGACGGTTTACCTGAAATAGTGGTCAGCCAATTCCAGACAAATACCGATATCTACATAATAGAGAACAAGAGCGTTCCAGGCTCTTTCACCGCGGGTGCTATTAAGACATTGACAGTTGCAACTCCCATTAAAAATATCCGGATCGGCGATCTTGACAACGACCGCAAACCCGACATCGCATACACACGTCTTACTTCAAATGAAGTTGGCCTCTGGCTGAACAACGGTACGGGTGGAGCAATTAGCTTCACGGCCGGCCCTAATATCAAAACCGACGAATATCCATGGGGTATTGATCTTGGTGACCTTGATGGCGACGGCAAAGCTGACATTGTTGTTGCAAGTATTACCAAGAAATCCATCACAATTCTAAA
>DASVBA010000881.1:0-4825 GCA_036376095.1 Chryseolinea sp. | reverse complement strand
TTGCAACACTGGATCCCACGCAAGAAGAAAAGCCTCACTCTTGACAGCCTCGCCGGCAGGAAATAAATCATTCGATCCCATGCGAACGCCTGTATTATCGTCGCGGCTGTATTTGAATTCTTTTTGCGACGAATAGACCATTGGTAGATGCATTGCCGGGATGTAGACCAATTTTGTGTTTGGATTGTACGACATCGGCTGCCAGCTATGTCCGCCTGCCATCGCGGGATAGACGAGCATTGGTTTCTCCTTGTACCATCCTTCGCCGGTCAGCACCGGTCTTCCTGTTACCGTATCGATATGACTGGCCCAGTTCACCGGGACGAATTTTTCGGCCGAAATAAGCTCGCCGGTTTCCCTATCCAGCACATAAAAGAATCCATTCTTAGGCGCCTGCATCAATACCTTACGTAAACGCCCTTCGATGTCCAGTTCCGCCAATACCATATTAGCAGTCGCTGTGAAATCCCATATTTCACCCGGTGTTGTCTGATAGTGCCAAACCAGCCGACCGGTGTCAGGATTGATGGCAAGTATTGAAGCGAGGAATAAATTATCTCCACCCGAAGGACTTCGAAACCAAATCGGATAAGGCGAAGAATTTCCAGTGCCCACATAAAGCAAGTTGAGTTCCGGATCGTAAGTAAGTTCGCCCCATGATGTTCCTCCAAGTCCTGCTTCCCAATAAGAGTCAGCATCCCACGTCTTGGCAGCTTCTTCGAGTTCCGGGTGCTCAAATCCTTTTTTTGGATCACCGGGCACCATGAAAAATCTCCATGCTTGTTTACCGGTTTCAAGATCATATGCTGTGATATAACCACGGACGCCAAACTCCCCCCCACTGTTTCCAATAACCACAACGTTGTTCGCGATCTGAGGAGGACCGGTTATTGTGTAGAACCGCTCGCGATCGGTTATAGTGTCAACCTTCCAGACGACCTTTCCTGTAGCTGCGTCAAGGCAAACAAGGTAGCCGTCCAGTACTCCCACATAAACTTTTCCTTTCCACACTTGAACGCCGCGGTTCACGACATCACAACACGCCCTTCTCGCATAGTTTCCGTCAATGTCCGGATCATAGCGCCAGATCTCTTCACCGGTCTTTGCATCAAGAGCATACACAACGCCCCAGGCACCCGAAGTATACAAGATACCGTCGACGACGATGGGTGTTGCTTCCAGCCCGCGTTGCACACGTCCGCGCCGCGAGCGCGCATCATAACTCCATGCAAGGCCCAGTGTTGACACATTTTCGGCTGTAATACCAGCGAGAGGCGAATAATGTTGTTGTCTGAAGTTACCGCCGAGCGATAGCCATTGTTCCGGATGCTCATCTGCGTTTAGGAGGCGTTCTTTGTCGATCCAGCCTGGTCGCGGTTTTGGTTGTTCGCAGGCCGAAAAGAAGCAAAGCACGAGAATAAACAGGTTTTTGGTTTTCAATGTTGATAGGTTCGCGAGGTTCATATCAATACTAGAAAAAACCGCGATGGAAACCAATTACAAGAATGCGGGTCAACGTGCTCAAAATGGGGCGAATGCTAAGAGACCTTTGTGCGCTGGCGTGACAGGACGGTTGAGCGTCAAGCTTGAAATCCAGGCTTACGCATTCGGAGTAAAACAGCAAGTTCGTTCGCTGCTATTCTTTCGCGACAGGAAGTTCAACATACGTGGCATATTGAGCGTTGCAATAGATTGTATGCGTGGCTTTCACATAGTCACTTTCGTTTGCCTCAAAAATATTTGACACGTACTTCTGCGGATTTCTGTCGATAAGAGGAAACCACGTGCTTTGCACCTGGATCATGAGCCTGTGACCCTTCAGAAAAGTGTGGTTGATCTGATGCAAGTCAATTATAAATTCTTCCGGCTTGTTTGGTTTAAGTGCCTCCGGTTTTTCAAAGCTTTTTCTGAACCGTCCCCTGAAGACTTCCATAGCAACAGGAAGTTCGTATCCGCTCATTGAAATTTCCTTGCTGTAGTAATTTGGATACACGTCGATGAGCTTCACGACAAAATCCGCGTCGGAACCGTTGGTGCTGGCAAAGAGATGCGCGATAATTTCGCCAGTTACTGTGAGATCTTCTTTTAATGTATCGCCGACAAAATTTACGACGTCTGGCCTGGAACTCACAAAACGCTGATCCTCTACCTGCCAAGCACCCCAGCGGCTACCCTGCCCGTAGGTTTTTTCTATTGGTCGGGTACGATACGGCACTGGCTTCGCGGGATCGCTGACATAACTTACTTCGCCTTTAGCGGCGGAAGGTTTATTGAACGAACACGAATTGTTGGCTGAGGCATATAACCTTCTTATTGTATTCTCTTTCGGAGGCCATGACTTGTAAGATCTCCAACGATTCGCTCCCGTCTGGAAACAATATGCTTCATCAAACTTACCGTCGCCCGCGCCTTTGAGCCAATAGTCAAACCACTTTTTCTGTAGTGCATTAAATTCTTCTGCCGTATTTATCCCGAAAGAAATTTGGCCAAGACTGGAAACTTCTTCGGCGCTCCACTGACCGTGATTCCACGGACCTAACACCAGGAAATTCCGATTTGAGCTATCCTTTTTTTCCATGTGCCTGTACATTAGCTGTGGACCATTTATATCTTCCTGGTCGTAATATCCCCCAACATGTAACATCGGAATCTGAGGATAGTGAACATAGCTCAGGGGAGAATCTTTCTTCCAGAAGTCATCATAATTGGGATGTTGCACAAAGTTATTCCACGTTGGAATCTTATTGTGAAAATATTTTGCATTCACATTCCTCAGTGAACCCAACTGAAGGTACCAATCATAGAGGTCGTATTGCGGGAAGGTGAAAGCACTTCCGCCTTTTGCAGATTCAACGGAATAAGTGTACTCGAAACCGTAGCTTAACCTGAATGCACCGTTATGGTGAAAATCGTCGCCAAGAAACAGATCACCCATGCAGGCCTGCTCAGAGGAAGCCTTCAACGCCGGATGCGGATCGATCGCGCCCACAAGGGCAAGCCAACCCGGATAGGATACTCCATAAATTCCAGCGCGTCCGTTGTTATTGGGAATATTTTTTATGAGCCAATCTACCGCATCGTACGTATCGGTGCTTTCATCGACCGCCCCCTTTTGCGTGGTATGGACAATAGGCTGGTGGATCGTCATTGTTCCTTCACTTTTGTACTTGCCGCGAATGTCCTGAATAACAAAAATGTACCCTTCCCTGGCCATGTTTGCGCTGCCGCGAAAGAACGAAACGTTCACGATTGAATCCGCAATGTCCGCACTATATGGAGTGCGTTTCAGAAGGATCGGCAACGGCTTGTTATTGTTAAGCGGTGACAGTACGACCGTGTACAACTTTACGCCATCCCTCATAGGAATCATATAACTCTTTTTAATATATGAAGTTATTTCCTGCGCTAGCGACGTCGAGGTTGTCAGTAAGAATAGAATAATAAGCTTTTTCATAAGGCAGTGGTTAAGCCCAAGACAACCAAATTAAGAAAGGGATGGTGAATTTCAAGACTGACCGGGTAAAACGATGATCGCTTAACAGGAGTACTTTATGGGGCTGCCGACCGTAAATGGGGAGGGATCGCCATTGATTGGAGTCTCCGATAAGTAAGAGATCTCCAGGCCCATTCCAGGGGTCCAAAGCGAAAATGTTTAAGCCATAGGGAACTGACGATCATCTGCAGCACCCAAATCGCCACCACGATAAAATTCAACTGGTAATATTCAAAGCGGGCAAAGTAACCTAAACCATAGCCGAAGAAGATCAACGTGCATATTATCGTTTGAAGGATATAATTGCTGAATGCCATTTTACCCACGGCTCCAAGCGCGTTGAAGATCCTTTTAAAGACGCCCGCCCGAATAAGCAGAATTATGAGTGACACGTGACCTAACGCAATGAGTATACGCTGAATAGGATAGATGTAGATTCCGATATTGATAGGATTGGATTCCATGAAGTCAAGGGGATTGGGAGACGTTGTTTGGTTACTCCATGAGTAGAGAGCTATCGGAAAACCTATGCCATAACAAACGATCAAAGTCCATACATAGACCTTTTTATGTAGTTGACCTGTAAAGAAGCCCCATTGGAATAGCGCCATTCCTAGAAACATCAGCGCCAAAGGATCAACCATCAAAAATGGCACACGTTTAGTCTCCTTCAATATCAGCGAAGGCCGCATTTTTTCAGCTATAGTCCAGTACCCTGACCGCATGATTTCTATGTCACTATTAATTTTTTCCTTTGAGGGGAAGTATCCATTTTCCTTTTCCAGCCACACAGTCTTTGCTTTGAGTTGATCTTCGTTCAATACCTTTCCCTGCTGTTCGATCTTCTGCACTTCCAAATAGGTCATGCGTTGTGACCTGCTACGCTCGTAGAAATAAGTATTCATCGCCATCTCCAGCAGTGTTATCGCCACCACAGCGGCAAGCAATAAATTTGGTCTGGTGTTTCGGAAGAAAAACAGGATCATGCCACACAGCGCGTACAAATAAAGAATGTCGCCGCCGGACAGCAACACATGGGCATGGAACAGGCCAAACATGGCGAGCCAAAACATGCGACTGTAAAATAGTCCCGCAACAGGTTTTCCTGACTTCTCCTTATCGCGTATAAATAAAATGACCCCTGCGCCGAAGATCATTGAAAAGAGAGCCCTCATTTTTCCCTCGAGCACGATGTTAGTGAAGTAAGCGACTTTGAAGTTCAGGCTGTCCGCATCCTGAAGGATAGTTTCGAGGTAGCGTTCGGGTAAGGCAAACTTTGGCATCGTGATCAGTAAAATTCCCAACAGGGCAATGCCTCTAAGGATATCTAAT
>DASVBA010000028.1:0-6208 GCA_036376095.1 Chryseolinea sp. | reverse complement strand
TTTTTTCGGATCCTTTAAACCGACTCTTGTGCGTTGAATCGCCTTTGTAAGTTTTTTGATCGCTTCTTCCTGGCCGATCACTTTGTTGTTTAGTTCCTCAGCCATATTGAGGAGCTTATTGCTTTCTTTTTGGGCGATGCGGTTGGTAGGTATACCGGTCATCATTCCAACTACATCAGCAACGTTCTCCTCGTTAACCGTATATTTTTCCGTCCGCGTTTTTTCTTCCCACTTCACCTTGGCGATCTCGAGCTGTTCAATAAGCTTTTTCTCGCGGTCGCGCAGCTGAGCCGCTTCTTCATACTTCTGGCTCTTTACGACGCGGTTCTTTTCCTTCTTAACCTCTTCTATCGCTTCTTCATACTTTACGATATCTTCAGGCACATGGATATTGTTGATGTGAACACGCGCACCGGCCTCGTCCAGAACATCGATCGCCTTATCCGGAAGATAGCGGTCGCTGATATATCTGTCTGAAAGTTTGACACAAGCTTCAATCGCTTCTTTTGTATAAATGACATGGTGATGATCCTCATACTTTTCCTTGATGTTCTCAAGGATCTGAATTGTTTCTTCAGGTGACGTTGAGTCGATCATAACCATTTGAAAACGACGGGCAAGGGCGCCATCTTTTTCAATGTATTGTCTGTACTCGTCGAGTGTGGTTGCTCCAATGCATTGGATTTCACCCCGGGCAAGAGCGGGCTTAAACATGTTGGAAGCATCAAGCGAACCTGACGCGCCTCCTGCTCCTACTATGGTGTGGAGTTCGTCGATAAACAGGATGACGTCAGCAGATTTTTCCAGCTCGTTCATCACAGCTTTCATTCGCTCTTCAAACTGTCCGCGGTATTTTGTACCCGCTACCAAGGATGCGAGGTCAAGGGTCACCACTCGTTTGCCGAACAACACGCGCGAAACTTTCTTTTGAATGATCCTCAGCGCTAACCCTTCGGCTATTGCCGTCTTACCGACACCGGGTTCGCCGATGAGGATAGGGTTATTTTTCTTACGGCGTGAAAGTATTTGGGCTACACGCTCAATTTCTTTTTCACGACCAACGATGGGATCCAGTTTGTTATCTTCAGCAAGTCGGGTCAGGTCGCGGCCAAAGTTATCCAATACAGGAGTCCTCGACTTTTCAGCTCCTTTTTTCTCCTTGCCTGCTGCACCCGAACCGCCGCTTCCAAATATTTTTGATGAATCATCATCTGGATCGTCAGTATCCTGGGAGGCCGTGGGCCCCTCGTTCTGGTATTCCAGCATTTCCTTCACAGTTTCGTAGTTCACATCAAATTTGTTTAGTATCTGAGTTCCAAGATTATCCTGGTCACGAAGAATAGACAACAGCAAATGCTCAGTACCGATAAGCTGAGCCTTAAAAATTTTAGCTTCCAGATAGGTTATCTTCAAAACCTTTTCAGAAGCTTTCGTCAAGGGAATATTTGCAAGGTTCTTGACCTGGTGCGTCGCAGTACCTTTCGATATTTTTTCTATTTCGTTGCGGAGCTCATCCAGCGGCACCCCCAACTTTTTCAGCACCCCGACGGCAACGCCTTCACCTTCCCGTACCATGCCCAAAACAAGGTGCTCGGTGCCAATATAATCGTGTCCAAGGCGCAGCGCTTCTTCCCGACTAAGTGAGATTACCTCCTTGACGCGATTCGAAAATTTAGCCTCCATAGAGAAATTTAAATGATGGTTAATGTAAATGTAAAGTTTTTTGTCCGTTTGATGCTATCGAAATCCTAAGATTTAATACGTAAAAAACGTTTGGACCACTCCATTTGTTCATTTAGCCCTGCATCTTCGCGGCTTTTTGAGCTGCTGATGCCCGTATGATCTTCGACGCTTCAGGACCGGTACAAAATATCAGGTCTATAACGCTGGCATTCGCTACAAAGGTATTGCCAAACACCTGACGATAAGTTATTGGCAGATAAAACCGGGACAGATTGCCGTCGTCTTTCGCATTTATAGCTGAACGAAGGTCAAAAACTGAAGGCGGCAGGGTCTTTTCGAACTTTTCACTCTCTTTGATCACCTTTTCCCATTTCAACCATTTAAGACACATTGACAGCAAGTCATGGGTGAGGTCGTAAAGAAAGGTCGTTCGCTTAAACAACGTCTTTGCCAATTCTTCCTCGTAATGTTCAAAGAACGGGGCCTTGCCATAGGCCGACCTGATCGTTCGCCAATGGTTATTAAGCCACTTCTGACTGTAATCAATTCGAACTTCGCTTATGAATACTTTTCCGTGTTTTGATGTGAGCGGTATAATCAGGGTTTCTTTGCCTCTTGCTGAAATAATGTGACAACGATTGCGATAAGACTGCTTTACATAATATTCGTTTTTTTCAAGAACTATCTCGCTCGCCTGATCCAACACGGCGAAATATGCTATACATGGGAGATAGTGAAGCTCAATTAATGTCGTCAAAGAATAATATGTTAGTTATTACATTCAAGAGTTTCGGTTTAGCGCATGGTCTAATAGTCCATTGACCACTAGATCATCCACTCAACGTCACCCAATCCTTTTCGAATTATGCTTAATGTGTCTCCCGTGCAATCAATGACACTCGACGCTACATTTCCGCCGGGACCACCGTCGATGACCACGTCCACCTTGTGCTTGAAGTCATCATAGATCTTCTCAGGATCAGTCGTGTACTCCCTCACGACGTCTTCATCTTTAATAGATGATGATATGATTGGATTTCCAAGTTGTTGAACCAGTGCAAGCGGGATAAGATTTGCAGGGATCCTTATGCCTACGGTTTTTTTGTTGACATCAAGGATCCTGGGAACATTGCTGCTGGATTCAAGTATGAACGTGTATGGGCCGGGTAAAGCCTTCTTCAGTATCTTGAAAACCGGCGTGTCCATCCTTCGTACATAATTCGAAACCTGACTGAGATCCTGACATATAAACGATAAGTCAAGTTTTTGTGGTTTTACATCGATGATCTGACATAAGCGCTGAATTGATTTCCTGTTCATCAGATCGCATCCGATTCCGTATACCGTATCAGTGGGATAAATTATGACACCACCGTTTTTTAAAATATCCACTATCCGAGCAATTTTCCTTCCTTCGGGATTCACGGGATGTATCTTGATTAACTCGGCCGTCATGTTCGAAAGGTAAAAATCAATGGGCAATGAACAATGAGGTGCCGTTAATCGTTATCCGTGATCCGTTGTCGTGCGTGTGGATACAGGCAATAAACAATGAGGCAAGGGTTCCCTGAAATTAAAGTCCCTTGAGGGGTCAGGGTGGTCACCCCACCCCTACATCCTGAAGGGTGCAGGACGTCCTTGACTGTTGACATATTGTTTGCCCGACGAGGGGCGGGAGTATTGATCGTGCGTGTTATTTGCTGCAAGACAATCGTCAGTACCGCGAGATCAACGCTCAGGTGGAGTTGGCTGTTGACTTGATAGCATTGAGGGGATTTAGGGGTTGATCGCGGGATGAAACCAAATAGTATCGATTATCGGTTAACTAGATACGTTTCATTATTTTTGGGGCCCTATTGACAATTATGAAGCCGAACAAGCGTCTGATCTTATTTTTGGTTATTTCTATACTAGGCATATCTTTTACGTTTTACGCCTACCAGATCACGTACACACCGAACATTTTAGTCGAAAAGGAAAATCGTCTCTTTATTGTAAAGGAAGGGTCGTCATTTAAAGACATTCAGCGCGACCTCCACGAAGGCAATTTTGTGCAGGATCTCGTATCGTTCAGTTTCGTTGCCAAGATCACCGGTTACGACGATCAGATCAAGCCTGGTCGATATATTCTCAGAAAAAACATGACCAACCTTCAGGCCTTACGAGTGCTTAGATCCGGCAAGCAGGAGCCCGTGCGAATAACCTTTAACAACGTTCGACTAGTTCCGGAACTAGCGGAAAAGATCACCCGCAATCTCGACATGACGCCCCAGGAATTTGAAGTTGCATTAATCGACTTTGCTATGTCGAATCCTTATGGCTTTAATAAGGATAATATCATATCGATGTTTATTCCGAATACATATGAAGTCTATTATAACATCGCGCCTGAAGCACTTGTAAAAAGGATGTATCGGGAATACGAATCCTTCTGGACAGAGGAGCGAAAGGAAAAAGCAAAGGCAACCGGGCTTACGCCAATTGAGGTTTCAACACTTGCGTCCATCGTTCAGGCGGAAACGATTCGGGAGGACGAAGCTCCTATCATTGCCGGCCTGTATCTGAATAGATTAAAAAAAGGAATTGCCCTTCAGGCAGATCCGACGTTGAAATTTGCTGTGGGAGATTTCTCGTTGAAGCGGGTACTGAATGTACACAAGGAAATCGATTCCCCTTACAACACCTACAAGTACCCGGGATTGCCCCCTGGCCCCATCAACATGCCCGAGTCGTACGCGTTGGAGGCTGTTCTGAATTACACCCCGAGCGATTACTATTATATGTGCGCAAAGGAAGACTTTTCGGGTAACCATAATTTTACCAACAGTTACGCGGAGCACACGCGCAATGCCGCACGCTACCAGAAAGCACTAACAATAGAACAACGAAAGGCGGCTCAAAATAATCGTTGAAATGTATAAATCTGAAACTACTGTGCGCGTCCGTTATGGCGAAACTGATCAGATGGGTTATGTTTATTATGGCATCTATGCGATGTATTATGAGGTGGCTCGCGTGGAAAGTCTGCGTCAGCTTGGATTAACGTACAAGGAAATCGAAGCAATGGGTATCATAATGCCAGTGCTTGAAAACAGGTCGAGGTTTCTGGCACCCGGTCGATATGATGAAGAGCTTCGCATTGTCACCACGCTTCGTGAAAAACCAAGTGTGCGGATCAAATTTGAATACGAGATCTTTAACTCTGAAAATACACTGATCCATCAGGGAGAGACTTCCTTAGCTTTTATTGATAAGTTGACCAACAGACCTCGCCGCCCTCCGGATGCAATGCAGAAAGTACTAGAGCCTTTTTTCAAATGAAATACCGGCACAAAAGAATTGTTCTTCGATGGAGTCCCGGACGATTGCTCTTTGCCTGGTTAAAAAAAGTACGTTTTAGCAAGCACGAAAATGTCTCGTTGTACAAGATCCTGAAGATCTTCCTGTCCAACTTGATGGATGATGAGATCCTGGACCGGGCAAACGGAGTAGCTTTCAACTTTATCCTCGCCATTTTTCCTGCAGTGATCTTTTTGTTCACGATGATCCCGTACATTACAAACTTCTACCCGGAGATCAACACAGAAAGCATCATGCAATTTTTGGGAGGATTGATTCCGCGTAGCATGTTTGAAGTTATCGGACCGACTTTACACGACATCATCAGTATCCAGCGCGGAGGACTGCTTTCCTTGGGATTCTTTTTCTCCTTTTACCTGTCGACGAATGGTATGATGGCGCTGATGCGCGCTTTCAATGCATGTTATCGCACGATAGAAAACAGAGGAGCGATCAAAACAAGACTTATCGCAACCGCCCTGACTGTAAATATGGCGATTGCTCTGATGCTCGCGAGCGGGCTTCTTATTGTAGGCCAGCTAGTTTTGGAATATGCAGTTTCCTATATACCGGAGTATGATTGGCTCGACAGGAGCTCGTTCACGGTCTTCTTGCTCTTTGCACTCCGTTTTATGGCCGTGTTCATCGCCTTCTTTCTTGCAATTTCCTCAGTCTATTATTTCGGCCCGGCTATCCACTACAACTGGAGATTCTTTTCCGTTGGATCGTGGATTGCAACGATGCTTAGCCTGGCCGTTTCCTATGGTTTTTCCTTTTATATCACAAATTTCGGCACCTACAATAAAGTCTATGGCTCCATTGGTGCATTAATAGCATTGATGGTGCTGATTCAACTGATAACTATTGTACTTCTCGTTGGCTATGAAGTAAATACGAGTATCCATGATGCGATACGAAAACAGGCTTTATGGAATTCGAGGATGCATAGGATGAAGAAAGTGGAAATGGGGAAATAAGGACATAGGGAGATAAGGAAATAGGGGATAAGGAATAAGGATGTGGTTTATGGGATCAAGTCAGAATCTTATGCGGACTTCATCCTTATAGTGGACGGGGACGTTGATGGGAATTCCGCGATAGGCGAGCTTTAGAGATCCCTCGTAGCGAACTTCAAATTTTTTTCCGCCGATCACACCCAATAAAGTGTCCATAAAACCCAGTTCTT
>DASVBA010000878.1:0-6117 GCA_036376095.1 Chryseolinea sp. | reverse complement strand
GGTCAGGTGAAATCAATCGGATACCATTGAACAACTTCATATGATCTGCCGACGTGATTAATTCATCAGCGCATTTACAAGGCAAGGCGCCCTTCCAACTCGCGCCTCGTTCAATGAGCAGGGAGAAGTTGGTTATAAATGTATTTAGGACACTAACGGGCCGATCATACCTCCAACTTTTTTTTTGAAAATTTTTGCCTGAATTCCGTGAGCCGAAGCGTTTGAATGTTGTGAATTCAACTGATTTTACGCGTTTTAGTAATAGATGACAAGAATCATTTAATTTTCAAACACCCATCATTGAGGTTTCAATCGATTTCGGCTTGCTTTGACCATATAAAAACATCAAACGTTATGAAGACCCAGGATTATGTAAAGGAAGTGTCAGACCGCAACAATCCCCTTAAGAAGTTAGCGGACAAGATAGTCTCCAACATCGACAGCGTAAACTATTTCCGAAACGACCCTGCACTTAACACGAGGCTCGGTGTGACAATCGATTGGTCAAAAGGAACGATGCTGCTCGAATCCAACAGAAAATAATTCTCGCGTAGGGTCGTAATGACCCCACCGGTGCAGATATTTTTGTTGACATACGAAAAACGCGTACTATTTGGCGTTTGCTTACCTCAAGTTTAAAGTTCTTCCCATAGTGCAAGGAAAGAACCGATCGTTGTGCTGCTCGTATGTTCATTTTATCATCTGCATACTTCCATAGCAAATACTAAAGAGCCGGAGAGCATCAAACGCAGACAAGCATTTGATGCCTCGCGTTCCTAAAATCCAACCGACCCCGGACTGTACTGCTTCTCGTCCATGTCGAATTCGTCTGCTGACACGCTATCCGCCTTTCCATGCCACCTTAAACAGTTGTGGCAAGCCATACCTTACCCACGCGAGGGACAAACTCAAAAACCACGATCAGTTTGTGGAGAAAAATCGTCACGAGGCAGAAGTTCAAAGCGCCTGCAGAATTAAAACTGCAATTTTTCCTTTGGCATAGTTTTATCCCCCATGAGGGAAAAACCCACAAAAAATGAATGCCAAGATCATCGTAATCATCGCCGGTATGGCAACAAGTAGTTTGGCTTTCGCACAGGACACTACCCGGCTGCCGGTAGAGGGCGACCCTGCACTGCAACTCTCACCACGAGATCTTGAACAAAGTATGCTTCAGGATATGGTGAGGATTCCTCAGCGGCAGGTTCCGGAGGAAGTAAGGAAGGCCGTTCAGGGAAATGACTTCAAAGGCATTAAAACCTATTTCAAACATCGGAACAAAGAGGAGTATGCTGTTGAAGTTACTGTTGGTGAAGTTTCGAGCTTGCACTTCTTCGACAAGGATGGCAAACCGATTAATCAAAGGAAAGAATAGGATCGCTTGACGGGTTATTCCATAAACGCGACCGTTGATGACCCGAAAAATTGGTGCGCTGTCTAAAATAGCGCTCGTTGTCTAACTCATTTGATTTTAAGTCCTAACTTAGGGTCTATCAATCTTTAAAGACTCTTATTCGAATGCTCGACATAGTTATTGAGTCGCGTAAAGCATCGCTAGCGCCCGGCATGGAGGTAAGAAGAATACTTCCTTTCAGAATGCGCCGTATGGTAGGCCCGTTTATTTTTATGGATCATGCGGGTCCCGTTACAGTTCAACCACAAACGGCCTCCACCATGGATGTGCTTCCACATCCTCACATTGGCCTGTCAACAGTGAGCTATCTTTTCGATGGACAAGTTACTCATCGCGATAGCCTCGGTGTCCAACAAGTGATTCGGCCCGGCGAAGTAAACTGGATGACAGCCGGCAAAGGAATATCCCATTCGGAACGTTTTGAAGATCCTTCCGCATTAGCAGGCGGACTGGAGATGATCCAAACATGGGTCGCGCTTCCGGAAAAAGATGAAGAAGCGAATCCTGCGTTCAATAATTACAAACCTGAAGAGCTTCCAATTTATACGGACAAAGGCGTATGGATGAGATTGGTGGCGGGTAATGCTTATGGACTTAAAAATACCGTTAAGACACACTCGCCTCTATTCTATATGCATGCTGTGCTCAGTAGCGAAGCAACGTTTGGTTTGCCTCGCGAGCATTCTGAGCGCGCTGTTTATGTGGTGAAGGGAAACTTAGAAGTCGATAACCGGACTTACGCTACAGGTCAAATGCTTGTATTCAGTAAAGGCGTCGATCCCATGATCCGAACAAAAGATGGCGCAACGCTACTGCTATTGGGCGGAGAGCCGCTGGGCGAGAGGTTTATCTGGTGGAATTTTGTTTCCTCCAGGAAAGAAAGGATTGAGCAGGCGAAAGCAGACTGGAAGGAGGGCCGCATAATTCTGCCTCCGAACGACAACCTGGAATACGTACCGTTGCCTCAGGAAAAACTCAAAATGAAAGACAATCCGTCCCCACAAGCTCTTTCCTGAAGAACTTTTCAAACTACTCCGGGATTGACCGCTGAACGTATGACACTGTTCGGCAATCGCGCGCTTGAGCCCCCCTTATAAACTTGGTGTATTGGTTCGGACGTGGTGAAATCACGGCCTGGCAGCTTTTTCTTTAACCTCGACGAGGACCCGGACCATTCAAAGGATGGACAGATAAATCTGTGGTTACTTGTGGTTAGCTGCATTGTATTAATAACTGCAAATCTCAAAGCACCCCGGATATCTTTCAAAAGTAAGTTTCACAATAAAAAGGAACTGTATTTGATTGAGGGTCTGTATAGTTTTGGCATCACAGCTGAGGAGAGAAGGCGACAAGGGTTTGAAGTCTAATGTCGCAAGCTGGGCGGAGAAGTGCCTTAAGTTCGGTATGATCCTTGTCACTAAAAAACATAAAAGAAAAAATCGATGAACCTCACGTACTTCTTCACGCTAATGATCCTGGCTATCGCCGGGTCAGCGTACATGACGTATTTCGAAAACGCCAGAAGCCAGCGCCTTCTTAAAAAGAAGAGAAAAAAATAGATGAAAGTCGATTAAGGATCGACTGGCTTATAACCCGAAACGGTATTGCAATCCAGCTATTATTTGTTGTCGGGATCCAAGAAAACCGTATTCGAACCTCACCATCCAGTTCTTATTGTGCTGATACTGTGTGCCGATAATAAAGTTCCACATGTCCTTTGGTCGTTTGTCGAGTGAGTATTGGACTGACGCAGTCTGTTCATCATTCAACGCGTTGTCCAGGCTGGCCAGAAATTCGCTCGCGGTATCAAGAGCTCGATTGGCTGTCTCATACTTTATAATATTGACAGGATTTTTTTGCTCAATGGCTGAAAGTCCAGACCACCAATTGTCGACGCTTGTGTAAGCATCACCTACTTTTTGTATTCCACCGTCCACTCTGGCTTGTAGTCCGCTGGTGTCAATGACTTCGGTAAGATCAATGGACCCTGTGGTGCCTGTATTGAGCTTAAGACGGAACCCTCCTACCCAAATAGCTATGTTGCTTTCAGGCTTTTTAAGATTAAAACTCTTTCCGAACCTTGGACCGAACACAAAGGCGAAGGCGGGTTTTTCAAGTTCGGCAATGTCGCTCCACGTAAAGTTCATATCCAGGGCCATCCATCCGCCCCCTATCCCGAGTGTGGGAGTCAAGCCGAATCCGAGCGTTGTTGCCTCGAATTCAGCTTTGGAATTCAGGTTAATTACATTATTCCAATTGCCGTCGCCATCTGGAACATAAACACCAAAATCAACTGACGTGGAAGGTTGTGCCTTCGCAAGGATACCATAAATGTTGAGGAACGGGAATAACCAAATGTCGGGGCGAAAGTTTACGCCGCTGGCAGTTGAGGTCGCGTTATTGAACCTGACGATTTCACTGAGATCGTTCATCGGCCGGTGGTTGAACCCCACTTGAAGGTTCTCAATTACAAGGTCCGACTCTTGCCATAAATAATTTATTCCTAGACCTGCGGAATACGGAAGGTTAAAACCCCGTTTCGTTGCCGCTGCGCCGAGGATAGGAAGTATATACGGATATTCGGAGGCCTTAAGGCTATCTGCCAGGTCAGCATTCTTTTTTCCCACCACCTTGTCAGAATACACCTGACCAAATACAGGTGTCAATCCGATTATAAGAACAACTAGGAAAAGTAGTCTAAGTTTATACATGCTATTGAGGGTTTTAGGATTTTTAGGTAAATGATGTGGCACAAAGTTCATAATCAAAGATAACACAATGTCCCTAATGTGTCTTAATCGTCCATGCCCAATGCCCTTCCAACTATTACTCACCAGGAAGTCTATTTATGGTAAACCATATACCCTTATACCATATACCCTATACCCTCATACCCCCGCGGGTATTCTGAAAATATGAATCGACTGATCCTTCTTCGCACAACGGTCTGGCTGATCGCTTTTAGCACGGTCTGAAACTGCGACTATGGTATCCGGTGACAGCCATGCAATTCCTTCAATATTTCCATAACTCTTAGAAGGGAACCGATATCTTCTGCCCGATCCTGGAACGATAATTTTCCTTTCCTCATCGATTTGGGCAACCCACAATCTCGCTGATGCCTGAGATGACACTGCAATCTGGCCGCCTGCATAAGCCAACGCCGAGTAATCTTCAAACTCCGCCTGCTTCGGAAGTTTTATTTGATGTAATCCCTCCCAATTTCCATCACGGTCGCGTACAAACACGTCAATTCGTCCACCGCCGCGTTTGGCTGATGTACCAAGATTGCCTTCACATAACGCATACAGCCATTCCTCCTTTCCGTGCCATAGATGTGCAAGCCCTTCGAATCCTTTGTTGGCCTTTTCGAATCGCGTGTGCAGTCGGGTAGTCTTGAGAAACTTGCCGTCAATGTCATATTCCGATACGAAACCACGAAGATGTCCATCGAAGTCTTCGACTGATTCCACCAGGCAAAACACTCTCGGTCGGGCCTGATCGATTGCTATGTCTTCGAAACCAGCTCCAAGGCTCGGAGCAGGTAGCAGTGTATTCCGGTCACTTTGTTCCAAGGAAAGATCAATGCGCGCTACCCAATTAAGGTTATCGAAAACCACAAGCGCTGTCGACTCGTCTGAAACGGCTACGCCACTTGCCTCCAGGCGGCTGCTCTTTTTCCTTCCGGAAAGCAATCGATACAGTTTTTCTTCCCGGATCAATTCTAGCTTTTTTGCCATTCGTATGTGGTGTTTGTAAGTGACGGTCGATAGTTAGTTACCTGGATAGCTCCTGGACCAGGTACCTGGGATACAACGTGGTGGCTAGGTTATTGTGCAGCTACCAGCGTTTGTTTTTGAGTTCCAAGTTTTTCAATACCCAATTCAACAACATCGCCTGGTTTTAAATACACTGGGGGCTTCTTTCCAAGGCCAACGCCGGAAGGTGTACCCGTTGCAATCACGTCACCGGGAAGCAGTGTCATATACTTGCTCACATCGCTTATCAATTGCTCTACCTTGAAGATCATGTCGCTGGTGTTCGCATCCTGAACCTTCTTACCATTCAGCGTTAGCCAAATGGATAGATTATGAGGATCGCCAACTTCGGCCGGAGTAACGAGATAGGGTCCCAACGGTGCAAAGGTATCCGCGCTTTTTCCTTTATCCCATTGTGCCGCAGGACGTTCAAGTTGCCATTCTCTTTCACTGTAATCATTAATGATGCTGTAACCGGCCACGTAGCTCAATGCATCCTCAACAGAAACATTCGAAGCTTTCTTTCCTATAATGACTGCCAACTCTACTTCGTAATCTGTTTTTGTCGAATTCTTTGGGATGATGACCTTGTCGAAAGGACCACACATTGCTGTTGTTGCCTTCATAAAAATTACAGGCTCTTTGGGAACAGGTATATTAGACTCCTGCACGTGCAAAAGATAGTTGAGGCCAATTGCTACTATTTTGGAGGGCCTGGAAATACAAGAGGCAAACCGGACCGAGGACGCTACCTCCGGACACCTCGATTGATTTTTCTCCAACCATTTCTTCAGACGTACGATCCCATCCGAGGCAAAAAACTTTTCGTCGTAGTCTTCGCCGAAAGCAGATACGTCAATATGCCTGCCCGCCACAGCAACTCCCGGCTTTTCATTGGAAACATCTCCAAACCTGAACAGCTTGATAGCAGACGCAGATTGGGAA
>DASVBA010000877.1:0-2981 GCA_036376095.1 Chryseolinea sp. | reverse complement strand
TCCTCCGGCGAACGATAACTATCCTGTATACCTTTTACGCCTACACTAAATCCAGGATCTTTGCTGGTTCGATGAAGTATAACGGTAGCGTTGATCCAGACCTCATACAAAAGATTGCCAAACTCATTTAGCTTCTTCTCCTCTCTTGTTACCTGATATCCTGCAATTTCCCCCAATACATCAACCGAGGTCACGGACTTGTGGATGTCCTCCAGTTTCCTGTCCTTCTCGGTCTTGTAAAGAACACTTGATTCCGCAACGTACTCTGTGACGCCTGCACTTCGAAGCGCCTCAGCTTTCGCTTGTTCGATGGCATTCGCCCGCGCCTGAATGGCCGTAATGTCGTTTGAAATGATCCATTCACCTTTTATGCCCGCCACTGTCTTCGTCTCCTGCGCAAAACAGCATGAAGCCCATAGAGCCATAACGCTTGCGATACCCGCTACTCTTACCCATTTTAGAATTTCCATGACATCCATTTTTCATCCAGGTCAGGCGAAACCAGTATTTGCGGTCGTTGTAGTAAGCCATTCTCGAGCAACGAAGCCTTTGGAATTTCCTGCTCCAGGTGTTGGCCCAATTCGTCGAGGGTCACATTGCCTTGCGTTTCCTGCAGTTTCTTTAACAAGTAATACGTAAACAATCCGTGTGACTGGCTCTCAAATGGCAGCGAAACTTCTTTGCCGCTGCTGGCAGTGAATGCCACGATGTTTCCTTCCACGATATCGCTTTTAGGCCGGATCTTGACCGTCCTGGCAGTTAACAGACCGTTTTCACCACGACCGCCTCCGCTGAAGCATGCGTCCAGGAAAACCATTATTCTGCTCGCCTTGGAAGACGCCAACTTTGAATACAGATCTTTGAGTTTGATAGCATCATCAAGATTCGAAGCGGCTACATCGACAGGAACCAGGTAGCTTTCAAAAGTTTCTAAGTCTGGCAGCCCATGTCCTGCATAATAAAAAATTATCTCCGCGTTCGGCGTAAGCTTTGCAAGCTCGGTAATTCTTTCAATCTCCCTGCTCATCTGACCGCGTGTAGCATCCGTGAGTGTGAACGTATGCTTTTCCAATACACCAAGTGTATTGACAGCATAGTCTCTGAACACCTGAGCGTCGTTGCGCGCAAACAAGACATTTTGACTTGCCTCTAACCCGGTCTGAAATTTTCCATAATCCTCGTTGCCGATGATCAGCGCAAACCGGTTTTTTACCATTTTTCCCGACGACGGAATTTCAACGTCGACATCCGATCGCAGAGAGATCTTTTCAATTGGGACAACCTTTGCAGGGATGGTTATGGTTTGAGTTGGAGTTGACGTCTCATCCAGTTGCACGTTCAGCGTGTGGATCTGTTGGAATTTGTCATGGCCATCGGTTATGGATATCTCGATGGGGATCACTTCCCCATCATACTTCTTATTAGCAAAAAATTCGTACGTGATACTTCTCGTTTCGTTGGGTTTCAAGCGGTCTATGACGAAGGTTGATTCCGCGGCCGGGAATACTTTATCAGGAGTCTTGAATTCGGCTCTTATGTCCATTGCTTCGCCCTGTCCCTTATTCTGAAGCAGGACAGTAAGAAAAATCGGATGACCTAGACCAATGGTTTCGCCATCAATGCCAGCAAAACTGTAGTCGGCTATCGATAACTCGGGAATTTTTACCCGTTCGGTATTGAAAACAACTCTGATCGGGTTGGAGTCAAATCCGTTTGCCTCTTCCACTCGTATTTCCAATTCCGCTTTGCCCGTCTCCAGGAAGGGAACTCCTCTTATCGGTAAGGCTATGCGAATGCTATGACCCGCGAAAAGGTCGCCAAGATGTTTTTTGAACAAAAGTTCAATTCCCTTCATGGGGTTTAACGGGACTACGTCGGCGGCAAGTGCATGAGCGTTGCCTTTGCCGAGGTTTGAAAGCGTAAAACTTATTTCGGCTTCTTCATTGGCATCAAGGACGCTGTTGCTGTTTCCGAATTCGTCTGAAAAGGCGACGTCGCTGATCTGGAGGTTTGCAGGCCCAACTCTGGCGGGAGTTTTCGAGATATAAACTTCCTTAACAGGGCTCCGCGCGGATTGACCCAGGAGTTCAAAGCTGATAAGTGCGAATATAGATAGGTATAAGTTTCTGTTCATAAGCTCAGTTTAGTTTAATAGAATCTAAACGCAATTCCGAAACTGGCGCCTAACAGGCCGAGGTCAGGCTCAAGCTGGTAATGTTCAAACTTACGTGTTGCTGAAAGGTACTCCACATTCAGCATATAACATGTTCTTTTTCCAAAATTCAAACGGAGACCGGTACTGATATTATACGCCACTCCTGATCGGACAGAATTAAGGCTATCGACATCGGAAAAATTTGAGTTCGGGAAAATCATGGAATATCCAATTTGCGGCCTCACTTCCCATTTTATCCTGTTTCCTATGGGCAGGGAGATCAACGGACCGATCATCATGCCGCAGGTCTTCCACGTAGTTATTCTCAGATTCTCCAATTTAGGCGCGCCATAGAAGTATATGGTCGTTGATACGCCTAATAACAATGAAGGGAGATATCCAATAGTGGTGTTAATGAAAAAACCATTTTGCTGAGGGTTATAAGGCGCGTTCGAATAGCTCTGGTAAGGTGCGAAAAGTCCGACGGAGCCTCCGACATATCCTTTGTCAGCTTTCCAGGACCGGCGGCGCCACTCCTTATTATCCTCGTCGTCATCATCGATCGTTTCAACCTCCTGATCCTTTTCTTGCATAGGCTGCGGTACATGATGTATCCGCTGAATTTCCACGGCAAAATAGATTTGCCCTTTTAGTTCGTCTCTATCCGAAAGCACATCCCAGAGGATTACCCTTGATGATCCGCAGGGAACTTCTTTGATATCGCCACTGAGGCCTCGGGTTATTTCGTCCAAGCCTGCTTCGCTTCCCAAAGAGAGCTTAACGTCATAGTTTTCATCCTGCGAACATCCGGCTATGTCGTACGTGA
>DASVBA010000876.1:0-7261 GCA_036376095.1 Chryseolinea sp. | reverse complement strand
TTGGACAATGAAATAGCATCTATCTATGGAATGGTAGACAATATGGATGAGAATGTTGGTAGAATATTAGATCATCTCAAGAAAAACGGCCTTGACAGGAATACCATCGTCATCTTTCTTTCCGATAACGGACCAAATGGCACACGGTACAACGGCAACATGAAGGGTATTAAAGGAAGTGTGCACGAAGGAGGTGTAAAGGTTCCCTTTTTTATCCGATGGAACGGCATAATTCCGACGGGAAAAATTGTCTCAACACCATCGGCGCACATCGACATTTATCCGACACTTCTTGATCTGTGCAAGTTAAAACCGTCATCAGGCAAGCCTATCGATGGGATCAGCCTGGCTTCATTGATTTTGCAAAACAGCAACGAAAGTAGGTCCGACAGAAATCTGTTTACACATGTCAACTTCATGACACTGCCTGTCACCATGAATGCCGGAGGTTTCCGAAATGATCGGTATCGGTTTGTGTTTGAGAAGGATCGTCCCCAATTGTATGATCTTAGCCAGGATTCGTCTCAATTGAATGACCTTTCACTTCAAAAGCCAGAACAGACAAAGCAATTTCTTGATCAATATAAACAGTGGTTCGCGGCAGTAACCTCCGACCTTATATTGGATAGATCAACCATCCTTTCACCGGCAGGAGTCGAGTTGCCTGTTTACGAGGCAGCTTTAACGGGCGGAATCAAATTTAAAGAAGGTCATGCCTGGGCTCATGATTGGGTTGAGAAATGGACCGAACCTCAGGATAGCATGTATTGGGAAATTGACTGTATCAAAGGTGGAAAGTATAGAATTGAATTAGAGTACTTATGTAAACCGGGTGATGAAGGTTCACGGATTGAATGTAGTGTTGGGAAGATAAAAAAAGAAGCTGTTATTGAACATCCGTTTTACTCAACGCAACTTCCCAGCCCCGACCGGGTACCCAGAAAAGAAGCTTACGAAATGAGTGAATGGAATAAGCTGCCCATCGGCACATTTACAATTCCAAAAGGAAAGCATGTTATAACGATCAAGGCCCTTCACGTGGCTAAAGCGAACGTAGCAGAAATTAAATCTTTACGTGTATTAAAAATTGATGACTAGCCCTACTCCTATCAATCTCGCAGATCTCATGTGGGCTCAGCAGTTAGCCAGAGAGCTTTGCAAGCTTGTGCGTCAAACGGTAATCTTGGTCCTTAGGAACTCAGCCGTGTAACCCTTCCCTTTCTTTACCATCACCTCCGGTGTTCCTTCAAACATAATCGTTCCCCCTTTCTTCTCACCACCTTCAGGACCCAGGTCAATGATCCAATCTGCACACTTGATCACTTCCAGGTTATGTTCGATAATGATTACCGTGTGCCCATCATCCACCAATGCATTAACAGCCTTCAACAGCTTCGAGATGTCGTGAAAATGAAGTCCGGTGGTTGGTTCATCAAAAATAAAAAGGATATTCCCCTCTGCTGAATTCTTTCCCAAAAAGGATGCGAGTTTAACACGTTGTGCTTCTCCACCGCTTAATGAATTGGACGATTGTCCCAGCTTGATGTATCCGAGGCCTACATCCTGTAACGGAAGGATCTTTTCATAGATAGCCTTTTTATCTCTAAAGAATTCAAGACCTTCATCCACGGTCATATCCAAGATATCGGCAATGTTTTTCTCCTTATGCTCAATCTCAAGGACTTCATGTTTGAAACGTTTGCCGTGACAGCTTTCACATTTTAAATATATGTCGGCCATGAACTGCATTTCCACCTTGATCTCTCCTTCCCCCTGACAGGTTTCACAACGGCCCCCTTCCACATTAAAGGAAAAATGAGATGGCTTATACCCTCTTTGTTTGGCGAGGTGTTGATCGGCATACAACTGCCGAATAAGATCGTAAGCCTTCACGTAGCTTATGGGATTAGACCTTGATGACTTGCCAATAGGATTCTGATCCACAAATTCCACCTGCGTGATCTTTCCATAATCGCCTTCGATTTTATCATACTTTCCGGGCGTTTCAGAAACAGAACCATTCATTCGCCCGACGGCCGGGTAGAGTATTTTTTTGATAAGTGTGGATTTCCCCGATCCACTGACACCCGTTACTACGGTGAGCGCCGCCAACGGAAACTTTACCGTGAGATTCTTGAGGTTATTTTCACGTGCTCCGCACACCGTTATCGAATCTTTCCATTTCCTACGGGCAGTTGGTACAGCGATTTGTTCGCGCCCGCTGAGATAGTCGGTGGTATGAGAGTTGACCAATCCATCTATTTCGCTGACCGCCCCCTGGAAGACAAGCTCGCCGCCATGACTCCCAGCATCCGGACCGATATCGATGATCTGATCGGATGCCCTCATGATTTCTTCTTCGTGCTCTACCACTATCACCGTATTGCCAAGGTCGCGCAGAGATTTTAACACCGTGATCATTCGATCCGTATCCTTTGGGTGGAGGCCGATGCTGGGCTCGTCCAGGATATACATAGAACCCACCAGTGCGCTTCCAAGCGAAGTTGCAAGTTTTATCCGTTGATACTCTCCTCCGGAAAGTGTCGATGTGAGACGGTTAAGCGTGAGATACCCAAGACCTACTCTTACCATGTACTCAAGCCTGTTGCTGATCTCGGTTAATATTCTTTCCGAGACCTTTCTGTCGTATTCGTTCAGTTCCAATTTCTGGAAGAAGGTGAGGGCATCTTCAATTGGCAGTAACACAAGGTTCGTAATAGACGAGCCCGCGATCTTTACATATTGAGCGTCTTTTCGAAGGCGTGTGCCTTTACAATCCGGACAGTTTGTACGACCGCGATAGCGTGAGAGTAAAACGCGGTACTGGATCTTATGAGTTTTTGATTCAAGGTACCTGAAGAAACTATGGATACCTTCAAAGTAGTCGTTGCCGTTCCATACCAGCTCCTGTTGTTCTTTTGTCAATTCATTGTAGGGCCGGTGAATGGGAAAATCAAACTTGATTCCATTCTTGACCAATGGTTTCAGCCATTCGCCCATGGTTTCACTGCGCCACGGTGCGATTGCTCCTTCATACACCGAAAGTGATTTATCAGGGATCACCAGGTCCTCATCAATGCCGAGAATTTTTCCAAACCCCTCGCACGTCTGACAGGCGCCAAATGGATTGTTAAAGCTGAAAAAGTTGATTGAGGGCTCTGTGAACTTCATTCCGTCGAGTTCAAAGCGATCGGAGAAATGCAGCTTGTCCTGCCCCTCGACATAGACCGTGCAATCCCCATCGCCTTCGAAGAATGCGGTTTGAATGGAATCAGAAATTCTGAATGTCGTATCCTCGTCTTCCGGATTCACGGCCGTGCGGTCGATCAGGACTTCAACATTCGCATCAAGTTTCAGCGCCTTTTTCTTTTTCCCGGGCTCACCCTCAGGGTGAAGTAGCTCTTCAATGAATTTCACTTCTCCGTTCAAGAGCACGCGTGCAAATCCTTTACTCAATAAAAGATTCAGCTCTTCTTCCGGTTTTCTTCCCTTCTTTAAGTGAAGGGGGCATGCAATCATCACCCTGGTTTTTAGGGGGAGCTTATTAATGCGATCAACTGCCGAAGTAACGGTGTCGCGCCGAACTTCCTTTCCACTAACGGGCGAATAGGTTTTGCCGATGCGGGCGAAAAGCAGTTTGAGATAATCATAAATCTCTGTGGTAGTACCGACAGTAGAACGAGGATTCCTGGTATTGACTTTTTGTTCAATGGCAATAGCCGGCGAAACGCCTTTGATATAGTCAACCTCTGGCTTTTCCATGCGCCCCAGGAACTGGCGGGCATACGCGCTAAGACTTTCCACGTACATGCGCTGCCCTTCTGCGAAAAGGGTATCGAAAGCAAGGGATGACTTCCCCGATCCGGACAACCCCGTTATCACTACGAGTTTGTTCCTGGGGATAGCAACGCTGAGGTTTTTAAGGTTATTTACTCTCGCCCGTTTGATGATGATAAACTCTTTCGGACTTAATTCGTCGAGAGCTTTTTCATGCGTTATCGCCAGGGTATTTGGGGCCAATTCATTCATTTATCTAAAATATCTTTAGCTGCTGTTACTTGTTAGCTGCGTAAGGGTTCAGGTTTTGCGGAAGGTATGCAAACAAAAACACCATCCGACGAGATGGTGTTCAAATTAACGGGAATTAAGTCGGATTTTTAGTTGTCAAAGTCCGGGTCATAGCTGGCCTCACGCCCTTTCCTGTTTCCACCTTCTTCATCGTAGTCGCCTTCACTCTCCTCCTCTCCATCGCCTCCCGCGTTATCAAAGCTTTCGGCATCGAAGCCGGTACTTTCTTCTTTGTCAAACTCATTATCGGGTTTTGACTCCACATCGTACTCGCCATCGCTGTTCTTTGTAACCGGAACTTTCACCAGGTAGGTGGCGTCTTCAGTTTCCAAAGGGAAAACAAAAATTGGCTCGCGCTTTGCGTTAGTAATTCTGGTGATACTACTCTCATATCCATTTGGATATTGATTGTGAAGCAGTTCAAGTAAATCTTCTGAAAGATTTTCCAGACTTTTAATTACTTTTTTCTTGCTGATAGCCATACTATAGGATGAAGCGCAGTTTTGCGAGCAAATAGCTAAAGAAATTTTATGAGAGGCAAGAATTTTTTCAAAATTTTTTGCCCTTGTTCGGAATTTTTCTATCTTTTCAAACCAATTTGTTCCACTAACCCCACACAATATCGAAAGAGACATCTACGTTACCTAAATGTGAAGTAGAATGATTGACAGCAGATTAAGTGACAGCCAACTAGTGTCGCTCTATCAGACCGGTAACCAAGAAGCTTTCGAAATGCTCTTACACCGACACAAATCACGGATTTATACGGCCATCTACCTGATCGTGAAAGACAGGTATACAGCCGAGGATCTTTTGCAGGAAACTTTTGTAAAGGCTATCAACACGATTCGTGGTGGTCGTTACAACGAGGAAGGGAAGTTCTTGCCGTGGATTAGCCGTATTGCCCATAACCTGGCAATTGACAACTTTAGAAGAAACAAGCGTTATCCCGAAGTTGTCCTGGAAGACGGAAGCCGACTCCTTAATTCTATGGAGTTTGCCGAAGAGTCGGAGGAAGACAAGCAGATCTTCAGAGACACGAGAACGAAACTCAGAGATTATATCAAGGATTTGCCGGTCGAGCAAAAGCAAGTGCTGATCATGCGTCATTACTTGCAGATGAGTTTCCAAGAGATTGCGGAACGCACGGGGGTGAGTATTAATACGGCGTTGGGAAGAATGCGGTACGCTCTCATCAACCTGCGTAAGAAAATGATGAAAAACAGAGCCTATGATAAAAACATTTACCCAAACGGACTTGATCAGGTATTTATATCAAGAGACCACGGAGAAGGAGACGAGGGAGATTGATAATGCCCTGATCTGCGACAGCGAGTTGCGCGCACTTTTTAACGAACTTTGCTCAGTGAAAGCATCAATGGACGAAGCGCGTATTGAGCCATCTTCGGCGACAGTGCTGAATATTTTGAGCTACTCAAGAGGTCAAATGGAACACGCTCGAGATCAAATGGAGCACGCTCGAAAGAGCAAAACGTAAATTCCTGAGGGAATTACAGCTCTTTAATTTCGACTTTGCGCCAGCGGACTTTCACGCCACCGCCATCATGTATTTGTAGCGCGATCTTGCCTACAGCTGAACCGATCTTTTCGTCTTCAAGGACAATCATCTGTTCGCCATTAAGCCAGGTCTTTACTGTATTGCCCTCCATTCTGACAATCATCGTATTCCATTCTCCTTCCTTCAGGAATTTTTCCTTGGAAGCTTCCGGCTTTATAAGCCATCCCCGTCCATAGGATTCGTAAATCCCGCCTGTACTCTTGTTCAAAGGAGCGACTTCAGCCTGCCAGCCACTGATTTTGGTGCCTTCGATAGAACAATGGAAGAAAACTCCGCTATTGCCATTGGATTCCTGCTTGAATTCGACCTTTAATTCGAAATTCTTGAAGTCTTTGTCCGATACGAGATAGCCATATTGTTTATCGGGACCGCTTTCGCATACCAGCTCCCCATTTTCTACATACCACTTTTCGGTGCCGTGAACCTTCCATCCCGATAGGTCCTTACCGTTGAAAAGCTTGACCTGGGCAAAGGAAATTTTTACGATCGTTGAAAGGATCAGAAAGGCGAGAACTCGTTTGGTCATGATTTTTTCGTTTCCGGGAAACTACGATGGAGAAAACGAATTATAAAATCTAAATAGTAAGCTAAGCCCGGTATTGTGACAGGCGGTTGATCCAAGATTGCAGGGTTATTGACGGCGTATGCCCGAGTATTTTCCTGCAGAGAATCACGGATTAAATGCACGCAGATTGTCGCAGAGAAATGCATCCGCTTTCACTGCACTAGGCGCCAGGGCGTCGCCCGTTGCGTTTTGCCAACGTCGAATCGCACCAGGTAATCACTCATAAATCACGTTAAAGCCTTCAAACAATTTCTTTGCGTGAAACCGCACACTCGGCTATGCACACCCTGTCTGCAAAACTTCAAATGCAGTATCGTCGAGAAAAACAACGGAGAGCACGCAGAATTTTGTTAATGGGCTCATGGCGCCCTGAAACTATTCATTTATTTGCAAGGTGAAAGTCCTTATCCTTCATCAGCATTTCAATACCCCTCAGGAAGGTGGCGCGCTCCGGTCATACTATCTGGCTAAAGCGCTGGCAGATCGTGGCTTTCAACCGATAGTTATCACCGGTCGTGGCCGGCCTCCTGCGAAAAGCGTCTTTCTCGACGGGATCGAAATTCACTACCTGTCCATCGCGTATGACAACAAGTTCGGTTTTTGGAAGCGCGCCGTTTCATTCTTTCAATACGTGTGGCTTTCCACCCGCCTTGCCGCAAGCTTTAAGGATGTAAAGGTCTGCTACGCAATATCAACACCCCTCACAGTTGGTCTCGCTGCAAGTGCCATCAAATTCTTTGACAGGATCCCATTCATCTTTGAAGTCGGCGATCTATGGCCAGACGCTCCAATCCAAATGGGCTTCGTGCGAAGTCCTGTTCTTAAATGGCTTTTGCACGGCATGGAACGCTTCATCTACTCGGATGCTCAGGCCATCGTTGCCCTTTCAGAAAAGATCAAATCGGGGATCGAAAAAAGGGTGAAGAACAAAGTCATTCACGTTATCCCAAACATGGCTGACACGGAGTTTTACCATCCTCAACTCAAGGATCTTCAGTTAGAAAGGAGATTCAATACGGAAGGAAAATTTGTCGTCTCCTATGTGGGAG
>DASVBA010000870.1:0-14291 GCA_036376095.1 Chryseolinea sp. | reverse complement strand
GAATATCCGGGCAAAGTTCAGCTGAAGCATAAATGGCTTCAGCACAACTATCAGAAGCCCGGCTAAGGCTAGCGAACACATAGCCAATACGACTGACTCAACCAGGAATTGTGAGAAAATCTGCAAACGCGCTGCTCCGGTTGCTTTACGTACTCCGATCTCCCTCGCTCGTGTCAGTGAACGTGCAATAGAGAGGTTGGTGAAGTTGAAACACGATGTCAACATGATCACGCCTGCCAACCCTGCGAAGAAGTAGACGACAACCCATGGCAACGTTGGCCCGATGGCGTTGTTGTTTACATTGCCTGGTGTAATATCCATCAATGGCTGCAAGCTGAATTTCGCCTTATAGGTTTCAGGATTTTCGATCGTCGCAATGTGCTTCTTATAAATTTCAATAAGGTAGGCGTCTATTTCTTCTCTTGATTTGCCCCGCTCCGCAAGAATGTATGTCCAGCCATTCCAGCAATTGGTCCAATCTTCCATTTCATGGGCAGACATGCCAGCATGCTGGAGACTCTTTACTGTTGCCATGCTTGCCAGACCCTCAAAAGCGATGTGCGACTTTTGCTCGCTTTCTTTCACCACGCCTGTTACGGTGTATGTGCCGAGATTTCCAACCTTAATGGTCAGGCCGACTGGATTATCTTCTTTGAATAATTTTTTGGCAGCCTTTTTTGTGATTACCACGGAATATGGATTGATAAGCGCGGTATTCATGTCACCGTATTCAAGCTCATATTCGAATAGAGATAAGACTTCAGGGTCTGCGAAATATCCCGCGAGCGGAATATTTATGTTTTGGCCTTCAACTTCCATCCAATTGTTGCCGAACCCTCGTTTCAACCTGACAACCTTTTCGATCCCGGTGTAATTTTCCAATAGCTCTTCCCTCAACGGCATTGGTGAAGTCGAAGTGGCGTTGCCTTGATCCTCGCCTGTGTTGGTCACTCCGCGTGACGTTACACGATAAATCCTGTCCTTCTTTGTGTTATAGCGGTCATACATCATCTGGTCAGCTACCAGCATGATAACCGCCATACTAATGGTAATACTGATTGCCAGTCCGAATATGTTTATCGCAGAGAAGAACTTGTAACGGACGAGATTGCGTACAGCGACGAGAATGTAGTTCCGGATCATAACAGAGTACTTTTTTGATAGATGAAATCCCTTTACTTTTTCTGCTCATTCTTAACTATGAAATAGTACACAAGAAATCCGAGAGATAGCGCAACCGCCAACAGTCCATACGGGAGCGGTGAATCAGAGCGAACTTCAAGAAAGTCCATCAGGATCAAGGCGATACCTCCTGCCAATGTGAGAAGGCCCCACTTGAGGGATCCATAGCGTCCATCCGGACTTTGATGGGTCTTGAATATGGCCTGGGTGTCTTCGTTAACGAATCCTTTTTCGATCATCTTCTTCTTAAGAATATAATCAGTAACAACCTTTGTAAAGAAATACAAGGCAGCGCCAAAACTGCCCATGATAGAGATTGGCATTAAGACTTCATTGATATTCATAATTTTATCGATTTGAAGCGTGAGACACGAAGCACGGAAGTAATGTTGCAGTATTCGATCTTTTTGTTTTCATTCCAAGGTCTGCAATCAGCTACCTGGGCACCGAGGTACCCGGGTAGCCATAGTTTGCTAACTTTTCCCCCACCTAACTGCAACATTCAATATCAAATCCTTGTCTAACCCATCCAATGATCGACGATAGGGCACTGGTACGCAAGATCCTGGAAGGAGATACTCAAGCTTTCAGGCTTTTGATCAGCCAGCACCAGAGGCTCGTCGCACATATGATCGGAAGACTGGTAAAGAGCCAGGAGGAGCGCGAAGAGCTCTGTCAGGATGTGTTTTTGAGAATTCACGATAAGCTGGGAGAGTTTTCTTTTCAATCCCGGCTTTCGACCTGGATCGCAACCATAGCCTACAGGCACGCAATAAATCATCTGAGAAAGAAAAAACTGATTTATAGTGATATGCCCGCAGAGCAGGACTTTAACGCCCTTTTTGTGGAAGTCGAAAGCCCTGAATCGCTGATGTCAGAAAAAGATATGGATGCATTTGTTTTTAGACTGATTGATGAACTTCCACCGCAATACAAGACGGTGTTGACACTTTATCATGTGGAAGACATGAGCTATCCGGAAATCTGCGAAGTCATGGCAATGCCGGAAGGAACGGTTAAAAATTATCTTTTCCGCGCACGCAAACTGTTAAAAGAAAAAGTAAAGAAGTATCTTGGTAAAGAAGAATTATTATGAACAGCAACGACGAGGACTTGCAAAAGAATATTGAGTCAGGACACTACTCCAACGAAGATGAATTGGATGTGAAGGCCTACCAGGAAGTCTTTGCCCGACTGCGGAAGAAACCTGACATGTATCTTTCTGCCGACTTCGCTGATAAAATTGTTGTTCGTGTTCAGGAGAAACAAAGAAGGAGCGCGTCGCGTGATTTTTTCTGGCTTGCTTGTGGAGTTTCCCTCCTGATCGTCGCGTTGGTAGTAGCCTTTGTATTGTCAGGATTTAAACCAACTCTTGGGTTCTTAAAAGGGATGTCTGCCTACGCAGGTCTTTTTGCTTTTGGGATTGCGTTTATCCTATTCTTGAATCGCCTCGAAAAAAAAATAATCCCAAGACCGGAATAGTAGCTGTGGTTTGTACAATCAATGTTCTATCAGTGATGATTTAAAAGGAGAGCGCATCATCAAATCACCGCGTAGCGAAGCATCTTTATCCGCACCTCCGGACTAAAAAAGTAGGAAATTCAGACAGAACGACTTCTTTTAATGGTAGCTTTTTTAAATATATTCGCTATACCGTTGTCTTAACCTTAATCGCAATGCTTCCCAGTGCTTGGGTTTACATCCTAACGAACAAAAACCATTTTGTATTTTACACCGGAGTAACCAACAATCTCATAAGTCGAGTGTACGAGCATTCGACCGGTCAATCTCGAAAGAGTTTTACATTCCGGTATAACGTTTCGAAGCTTGTATACTATGAGGGATGTGAAACTATCGCAGAGGCCATCCATCGTGAAAAATATATAAAAGGGAAGTCAAGATTATGGAAAGAAGCGTTGGTCAACTCCAAGAATCCCGAATGGCGGGATTTAAGAGATGACTTGAGTAGCTATCCTGTTTTCCTTTAGTTAACGGATCACTGTCATGCAGAGCTGTGGCACCGCTGGTAACGTCATGCAGAGCTGTGGTATGTACAATCAAGGTTCTATCGGTGATGATTAAAAAGAGCGCGCACCATCGAGTTACCGCGTAGCGAAGCATCTTTATCCGCGAGTTCAGCACTACAAAGAGGAACGACCCTTACTGATAAAGACCCTTCGCCGCGCTGAAGCGTCTTTTTTTCGGCTTATGAGGATGATTTGCGAAAGCTGTGTTCATTCCGCAAATCACAGCTCAGGGTGACGGTCATCGAAGGACAGGGTGAGGTCATCGAAAGACTGGGGACGGCCATCGCACGACTGGGTGACGGTCATCAGCGTTCTCGACCGCTCATTAAAATGTCACGCAAATGGCTCGCCGTAATTCGCAAAAGGCGATATTATATTCAACAATTTATTTTCATCTTGTTTCAATGACCAGAAATCCGTCGTCCAAGTTCATACTGAAAGGAGTGTTGTTGGTCTCCATCATCATTCTTTATGCCGTTCAGTGCACCCCTGAACAAAAAGGCCTTCGAATTAAGAAGGGCTCACACATTGTGCTCGTAGGCAACAACCTCTGTTCCCGAATGATGAACTACGGTCATTTCGAAACTGAAATGCACCTGAGGTTTCCCGACAGTCTGCTTTATATCCGGAACATTTGTGATGGAGGAAATACGCCGGGCTTCAGGCCCCATTCAGGTCGTATGTCACCGTGGGCGTTCCCTGGCGCTGAAAAATTTCAAAAGGAACTTGCGAACAAATCCGGAAGCGAAGGACATTTTGAAACAGAGGACGAATGGCTCACAAGGCTTAAAGCAGATATCATCATTGCCTGCTTTGGTTACAACGAATCGTTTCAAGGACCCGAAGGTATTGTTAACTACAAAGCCGAACTGGATGCATTCATTAAACATACGCTAAGCCAGAACTACAACGGCGTTACTCCGCCTCAGCTGGCAATTGTGTCTCCGATCGCATTCGAGAATCTTTCTGACAAGTTTGATCTGCCGGACGGGATGCTGGAAAATTCGCGGCTTGCGATGTACACAGACGCAATGAAAGAGGTAGCCGAAAAGAATAGTGTTCTGTTTGTGGATGCTTTTCACCCTTCCGTGGAGTGGATGGAGAGCACAGCGGATGCGGTAACTATTGACGGCTCGCAGTTAAATGATTCCGGATATCGAAAGTTTTCAACGCTGCTCGCTGATGAGGTCTTCGGCAGAATAAAAGCTAACGATGAGGGTAAGCGGGAGTCGGTCCACAATGCCGTTCTTGAAAAGAACTGGATGTGGCATAATGATTTCAAGATTCCCAATGGCGTTCACGTTTTTGGCCGGCGTTACAATCCCTTTGGGCCTGATAACTATCCGGCGGAATTGGTAAAGGTTCGGGAGATGACTGCAATACGCGACACCGCTATATGGCAGGCCGCAAAAGGAGAAAAAATGGATGTTGCCGCCGCAGACGCAAGAACCACGAAGCTTCCTCCGGTGGAGACCAATTTTGACCCTAAAAAGAATGGCAGCCTGACTTATTTGTATGGACAAGATGCGCTGAACAAACTGAAGGTTCCGTCCGGTTATAAAATCGAACTTTTCGCTTCCGAAAAAGAATTTACGGACCTGGCAAATCCCGTCCAAATTTCCTTTGATAACAAAGGTCGACTTTGGATTGCTACTATGCCCAGCTATCCGCATTATCGGCCCGGCGACAATAAGCCAAATGACAAGATCATTATACTGGAAGACACCAACGGCGATGCAAAAGCGGATAAGCAAACAACCTTTGCGGAGGGATTACACCTTCCGGTTGGTTTTGAACTTGCTCCTGAGGGGGTTTATGTCTCGCAGGGGACAAACATGGTGTTGTTAACGGATTCAGATGGCGACGACAAAGCTGACCAGAAAGAAATTCTGTTAAGTGGCTTTGATGATCACGACACCCATCACGCCCATCATGCGTATACGGCCGATCCCTCCGGTGCTATTTACATGGGTGAAGGTGTTTTTTTGCATACCAACGTCGAAACCTCCTATGGTCCCGTTCGTGGAACCAATGGTGGTTTTTACCGCTACAATCCACAACGCCACCACCTGGAACGAACGGCGCAGTTGGCAATTCCAAACCCGTGGGGAATTGCGTTCGATGAATGGGGCGAGAATTTTTTTGCTGAGACGTCCAGCCCTGACGTTAGGTGGATGTTGCCTGGGTCGGTGAAGCCGCGGTATGGCGTCAGTACTCACAAATCCGTTAACCTGATCGAAGAAAAACACCGGGTACGTCCGACAAGCGGCCTCGAATTTATTTACAGCCGTCACTTTCCGGATGAAGTACAAGGTGATTTGCTGATTAATAACACTATTGGATTCTTAGGCACCAAACAACACACCATAGTCGATGATGGTACCGGTTATAAAAGTAGACATCGGCAGGACCTTGTTCAGTCAAGTGACTTGAACTTTAGACCGGTGGATATGGAGTTTGCACCAGATGGATCGCTGTATATAGCGGACTGGCACAATATTTTGATTGGACACATGCAGCATAATGCACGAGACCCGTTGCGCGATCATGTTCATGGAAGGATCTACCGTGTTACGTACCCGGGCAGACCTCTCGTCGAGCCAGCGCAAATAGCGGGAGCGAGTATTGACGTATTGCTCAACAATCTTAAACTTCCGGAGTATCGGACCCGCTACCGGACGCGAAGAGAGTTGCGTGGCAGGAATGCATCTGATGTTCTTCCAGTTCTTAGAAAATGGGTCGCCGGCCTTGACGAGCAGGATCCACGGTATGAACATCATTTGCTCGAGGCGTTGTGGGTGAGTTGGGGGCTTAATAAGATTGACCAGCCATTGCTTCGTAAACTGTTAAAAGCGAAGGACTATCATGTGAGAGCCGCTGCAGTCCGGGCACTTCGATATAACGGCCACCAAATTGGGGATCAGGGAGAGTTGCTTGTCCAGTCTGCGGCAGATGAGAATGGACGAGTAAGACTGGAGGCCATTGTTGCGGCGTCATGGTTGAGTAAAGAAGCAGGTCTGTCAGTCCTCGCTAACGCAAGCAAAAAACCGCTTGACGAATGGATGGTGCATGCCTACGAAACATCGATTGCCCACCTGAACGATAAATCAGTCCGGGAGAAGAATGAGGAGGAAATAAAAACACATCTCACGGGTACCGATCGCGATCTTTTCGTTAGAGGCAAGGAAATCTATGCTCGGGACGGATACTGTGCGACGTGTCATCAGCCAGACGGCGAGGGACTTTCTGCTTCGAGTTTTCCACCGCTTTCAAATACCGCCTGGGTCACAGGCGACGAGGAGCGTTTGATCAAAATCGTACTCAAAGGACTACTTGGACCCATTGAAGTATCAGATAGAAAATATCCGGGACAGGTACCTATGACACCTTTTGAAGGGTTGCTCAAGGACGACGAGGTAGCCGCTGTGTTGACTTATGTTCGAAATTCTTTTGGCAACAAAGCTTCCGTGATCACTCCGGAAAAGGTAAAATTAGTCCGGGAAGCAACTAAGAGTAAGTCCGGATTTTATTCCGCGGATGAATTATTAAAAGATCATCCGCTGGAGAAATAAGAAAGTTAATTCTGTCCCTTAAATTGTAAGGCGTACTATTAAAACACTTAAAATGAAAATAGGGTGTATCGTAATTATTGTCCTTCTCTGCAGTGTGATGACAAACGGGCAAACTGAAGAAAAAGGCAAAGGAAAAAAACCATTAGTGGTATTTGTCACAGGTGATCATGAATACAGTAGCGAAGCAACAATGCCACTGCTCGCCGCGGAATTGGAAAAGAATTATGGCATGCGCACCGTCGTCCTCAAGTCTTCTCCAGACCAGAACGCAGAGGAAAATATTCCAGGATTGGAAATCTTAAAAGAGGCTGATTTGGCTGTATTCTTTCTGCGCTGGAGAAGGTTGCCGGCTGATCAGCTTAAGTTCATCGATGACTATCTGAATTCAGGCAAGCCGAGGATGGGATTTCGGACAACAACGCACTCATTTAATTATCCGAAAGGTCACGAGTTGGAGAAATGGAATGCTTTTGGAGAAAGGGCATTCGGTGCACCTCCCGGATGGGGCGGACCGGCAGTTCATACCCACTATGGACATGAAAGCAGCACGGATGTTTCCGTGATCGCCGAGGCCTCGAAACATCCGGTGCTTACAGGAGTTGACAAGACGTTTCATGTGAGCTCCTGGCTTTACAAAGTCTTGCCTGATTATCCGGTTAAGGGAACGACGTGGCTACTAATGGGGAAATCAGTAAATCCAAATGCGTCTGCCATAGATAATCCAGTAGCCTGGACGTGGCAAACTCAAACACGTCAGCGCGTTTTCTTTACAACGATGGGCCATCCGGAAGATTTTCAACAAGAGCCGGTGCAAAGGCTGGCCGTAAACGCAATACATTGGACATTAGGATTGCCGGTTCCCAAAAAGTGGGCAGGAAAAATCGACATTAACGTTCCGTACCGCGGAATGTAATTAAAAATCATTAACTCCGCCTTTCAAGGCGGTGAATGAACGACTGATGACGCTGGGCTTTAGCCCTGACTCCTCGGAAGACCTGGTTCCTTGAACTAATAGTTAATGAACTAAAATATCAGTATGAATAAGATAGGATTCAACTTGTTGGTATGGTCCGGAGGATTGCCGGATAGTTTTCTACAAATAACCGAAAGGCTTAAGAGTATTGGGTACGATGGAATTGAAGTGTTCATGGCTGAACAGGATAAGAACGCATACAGCCGCCTGGGCAAACACCTCAAGTCAATCGGACTGGAAGCTACTTGTGTATTAGGTGTTGGGCCCGAGGAGAATCCTATCAGTGATTCGAAATTGGTGAGGGCAAAAGCAGTTGAGCGCCTTAAGCATGCCGTCGATTGTGCACATGCAATAGATTCAAAGATTATCTGCGGACCTTTTCATTCCGCGTTTGCCGATTTTACCAACCGCCACCCGCCTGAAGATAAGGAGTATGGCTGGAGTGCTGAGGTATTGCATGCTGCAGGAGAATACAGCGCAAAAGCTGACATCGTCCTGACCATAGAAGCATTGAACCGATTCGAATGCTTTTTGTGCAATACCATGGACCAATTGACAGGCTTGATAAAACGTGCGGATCACCCGAATGTCAAAGCCATGTTTGACACCCATCACGCCAACATCGAAGAAAAGAAAATTGAGACCGCTTTGAAGAAGGTTGCTCCGGTGCTCGCCCATGTGCATATCAGTGAGAATGACAGAGGTACTCCTGGCGATGGCCACATCCCCTGGGAGGAAACATTTGCAACATTATCCTCTATCAAGTATAAGGGATGGCTCACCATTGAGGCGTTCACAAGGAATGATCCAGATTTTGCCAATGCAATCAACGTCTGGCGTGAATATTCCGAGCCCTGGGCCATGGCTGAAGGTGGACTAAAGTTCATCCATTCGATGTGCAAAAAGCACGGACTATAACACCGCAACTCCAGCCTCCTTTATGTTTTGTCTTTTTGCCGCCTGCCTACAGAGTCAACCGCTTAACAGATTCGACATCACCGATGCAGGACGGGGCAGGATGGGCATAAATATTTTTGACCTCACATTCCTTTTTGTTAAGGAACTGTCGCAATTTCATTTACTCAAATCCTAATTTTTTATGATCGTAAACAGTCGATTTTTAAACATACTCTTCACCGTTGGCGCTTGCATTTTATTATGGACGTCATGTTCTAACGATAGGTCTACGGGTACGGATCAGAATGCAATGTCTAAGGTCGGCAAGCTAAAGGTCCAGCCCGGTTTTCAGGCGGAACATTTGTACAGCCCATCCGAAAACGGTAAGGGCTCGTGGGTGTCGATGACCTTTGATTCAAAAGGAAGACTTATCGCATCAGATCAGTATGGTGCCTTATACAGAATGGAGATAGCGCCGACCGGAACGGATTCTGTTCTTAAGATCGAGGAGCTTCAGATCGGAAAATCTAACCCTGATGATACGGCAAAACAAAAACTACACATGGGATATGCTCATGGACTGCTGTACGCATTCAACAGCCTTTATGTCATGGTGAACGGTAAAGAAAACGAAAATTTTGACAAAGGAAGTGGACTATATCGGCTCCAGGATACGGATGGAGATGATCAATTCGATAAGGTTACATTGCTAAAAAAATTGGAAGGCGAAGGAGAGCATGGTCCGCATAGCATCATTTTGAGTCCGGATAAAAAATCAATGTATGTCGTAGCCGGAAATTACACGAACGTACCCCAAATGGATGCATACAGGCTTCCCAAGGTATGGCAGGAGGATAACTTATTTCCGTTGATCCCCGATCCCAGAGGTCATGCCACCGATCGAAGGGCGCCTGGCGGCTGGGTTGCACACATCGATTCAACAGGGAGTCATTGGGAATTGGTCGGCGCTGGGTTTAGGAATTCATTTGACATTGCTTTTAATGAAGACGAAGAATTGTTCATCTATGACTCGGATATGGAATGGGACTTTGGAATGCCATGGTATCGTCCGACACGGATTTGTCACGTGACAAGTGGAAGTGAACATGGGTGGCGGACCGGTAACAGCAGGTGGTTTAATGAGTTTCCCGATGGATTGCCGCCGGTGCTGGAAATAGGTCAAGGCTCTCCTACCAATCTTGTTCATGGAATGAATGCCAAATTCCCTGAGAAATATAAGCGTGCGCTGTTTGCCTCTGACTGGAGCTTTGGAATCATATACGCCATTCATCTCAAGCCGAATGGTGCATCATATACTGCGGAAGCAGAGGAATTTCTTTCAGGCGCACCATTGCCACTGACCGATGGAGTCGTTGGTCCCGATGGCGCTTTATACTTCCTTACTGGAGGCCGCCGACTTGAATCTGATTTGTACAGGGTATATTATGCAGGGCCGGACGCGCAAAATGTAGCGACGATTCCAGCTCCATCCAGACAAGATGATCCATCGCGAGCAATAAGAAAAAAGTTAGAGGAATTTCATGGAGAGCCACAGAAAAGTGCTGTCGAGTTTGCATGGCCCTATCTGAAACATCAGGACAGGTTCATTAGGTATGCCGCAAGAGTCGCTGTGGAACATCAGCCGGTTGGTCAATGGCAAGGTCGTGTTTTGGCAGAGAAGGATCCTCAAACTTTGATAGAAGGAATGATTGCACTGGCGCATCAGGGTAAGCCCGGTCTGCAAGACGAAATGTTAAGAACTATTACAGCGCTTCCATACAATTCGCTTTCGGAACAGCAACAGTTCGATCTTATGCGTGCCATAGAGCTGATCATTTTGCGAATGGGCACGCCAAAAGGCAAAGCGAAAGATCAGCTGGTTGAATATTTGAGTCCACATTATCCGGCGGCTACCAACTCGTTAAATAGAAGTCTAAGCAAATTGTTGGCATTCCTCGAAGCCCCGGGAGTAATAGAAAAAACGCTGACGCTATTGGAAACTGCAAAAGATGATCCCGTAGCAAAAACTGCGAGCCAGTCCTCGGATCTTATTCTAAGGAATCCCCAATACGGTTTGGATATTGCCAACATGTTGTCAAAAGTGCCACCTGCTCAGCAAACATACTATGCGAATGTACTGATGAACATCAAGTCAGGTTGGACCCCAGAACTTCAGGAGAAATACTTTTCATGGTTCAAAAAGGCATTCGGATACAAGGGCGGTGTCAGTTACATTGGTTTTATAAACAAAGCCAGACTTGCTGCATTGAATAACGTGCCCGAAGCTCAGCGGGAACATTTCCGCGAGGTTTCCGGAGAAGCCCTATTAACTGAAGAGGGCAATGATCTTGCCGACGCCCCCGAACCAAAAGGACCAGGCAAAAGGTGGAAGCTTGAAGAGGCTGTACCACTTGTCGAAGCAGGACTTTCAAATAGAAACTTTGAACAAGGCAAATTGATGTATGCGGCAGGTCGCTGCAACTTGTGTCATATGATGCGCGGCGAAGGAGGGGTGATCGGACCAGACCTCACCCAGCTTGGAACACGATTCAGTTCGAAAGATATGCTTGAGTCGATACTTGAACCCAATAAGACGGTTTCCGATCAGTACGCGGCAACGGTCTTCACCATGAAAGATGGAAGTTCCATTTTAGGCAGGCTTATCAGCGAAAACGATAACACATATACTGTTTCTCAGAACCCTTTCGCGCCCGAAACGCTTCGTGAGATACCAAAACAGGATGTGGCCAGCACTAAATATTCTTACATCTCTACTATGTATCCAGGATTAGTCAACGGGATGAACGAAGACGAACTTAAAGATCTTATCGCATATCTGATGGCTGGTGGCAACGATCAGCATGAGATTTATAAAAACCAATAATCCTTAAACTTTACATTGATGAAGTCTATTCTTCAGAACGTACGCTTGAATTTGACACCAGCGTCGCTGTTAATTGTTTTCTTGGTTGCGGGAGCATGCAAGAAGCCTGCGGAAGAAACTCAGCAAGCATCTGTTGATTCAACCAAGGATGATGGCTTTGTGCAGATCTTTGATGGGGAAACTCTTAACGGTTGGGAAGGTGATTCTACCTATTGGAGAGTAGAAGGAGGTAGCCTGATGGGAGAAGTTACTCCGACGACATTATTAAAATCAAACACCTTTATTGTTTGGAAGGGTGGTACACCAGGAGATTTTGAGTTGAAAGTTGAATTCCGGATTGCAGAGAATGGCAACAGTGGCATTAATTATCGAAGCGAACCACTCGAGGGGACGCCCCATGCATTAAGAGGTTATCAGGCAGATATTGACGGAAAAAATAACTATACAGGACAAAATTACGAAGAGCGGAAAAGAACCACGCTCGCTTATAGGGGTGAGCAGGTCACAATTCATTCGCAGGAGAATCCCGGTGATCCCGAATCCTTGCGCGCAAACGTAAAAAACAACGCCTGGACTAAACGCGAGGTCACGGGATCGTTAGGCAATGCTGATTCCCTCAAGTCTGTGATAAAGAGCGGGGACTGGAATTCGTGTCATATCATTGCCAAGGGAAACCGCCTTCAGCATTTTATTAACGGCGTTCTAATGAGCGACGTCACAGATAGTGATACCGTCAACCGGACAATGTCAGGACTACTTGGCGTGCAGGTTCACGTAGGGCCACCGATGACCGTCGAATATCGCAATATCCTCCTAAAGCAACTCTAACCGGGCAGGACAGTGGAGTTAAATCATCAACCGTGGCACGACAAAATATCCAATCCATTTCAATTGGGTGGTATTGAGACGTCGGTACTCGACAATGGTGCCGGGCGTGGTACACGTATCGCCTGGATCAACACCGGAGGAGGCCTTCGCTTCAAGGTTGTGATTGACCGGGCCATGGATATCGCAGAAGCATTTTACAACCAGCATAGCATCGCCTGGCTCAGTCATGTGGGGATCACTTCGCCGCAACCATTTTCAAATCATGGTATGGACTGGATCCATACATTTGGCGGCGGCCTTCTAACAACGTGTGGACTAGGGCACGTTGGAGGTCCGGAGTCCAACGAATTCGGTGAACAGGGCTTACATGGAGGTGTAAGTAATCTTCCTGCGGAAATTGAATCGATCATTCAACCGGACCCGGTTCGGGGCAAAATGGACATGAGCATTACGGGACGCATCAAACAAACAAAAGTATTCGGTCCCAGTCTTGAACTGCGACGTACAATTTCAGCGACGATTGGGAAGCCAGGACTGAGCATCCACGACGAAGTCATCAACGTTGCTAATACGATAGCCCCTCACATGCTTTTGTATCATTTCAATTTTGGATGGCCTCTTGTGGATGAAGGCACGGATATTTTATGGAAAGGTTCGTGGCAATGGTTTGGTGGACAGTCAAAAAACAGAATCTTCAGCGAGGGAAACAATTTCCGCCAATGTCCTCCTCCACTCGAAGAGCATAGTAGCACCGGTGAGGAAGTGGCAATCATTGATCCGCCCTCAGATAGTGACGGCAATTGTTTTTGCGGACTTCATAACCGCAAACTAGGTATAGCGGTCACGTTGCAATTTCAAAAACAACAACTACCCTGGCTCACAAACTGGCAGCATTGGGGTAGAGGCGAATACGTCACCGGACTGGAGCCTGGCACAAACCCGCCGATAGGGCAGGCTCGGGCAAGAAAGGAGAAAGAGCTTATATTTCTCGCTCCCGGAGAGGTCAAAACGTATGATATACAACTCGAAATAGTTGACAATGAAATGAGTATTAACGAATTTTTAAAGAAAAACGAACTGCAATGACGACGACTACGAAATCGAGCATTATCGAAAAAGCATTGGATCAGGGAAAGGGCATTTTGCGTCTCGCGCCGACGTGGGTGCCACGTTCTTTTTGTGTGCCCGGAAGAAGAATCAAACTTCATCCCGACGACTACTATGTGTTGGGAGGACAACGCGGCGGCATTGACGAACGCTGGCTCTCCTCTACGACACCTGCCAAGAACGGACCATTGACAGGAGAAAATGAAGGACTGAGTGCCGTTGTTTTTAATGATGGCTCAAAGACAGAAAAGATATTATTGAAGGATGCCATTGATCAGCTCAAGGGCGCGATAATAGGAGATCGTTTGTGGAAGAAGTATGGAAGCTGGCCGATGTATTCGAAATTTTTCGACAACATGGGTCCGCTTCCTCATCATGTTCATGCGAATGATCAGTATGCCAAAATGGTTGGCCAGGCTGGAAAACCGGAGGCGTATTACTTTCCGCCGCAACTTAATAATCACGGTGGCGATTATCCCTACACGTTCTTCGGTATTTCACCGGGCACGACGAAAGATCAAATCCGTGAGTGTCTTGTCAACTTTACAAAGGGCGACAACAAGATCACAAATTACTCATCTGCCTATCGCTTGGAACCAGGCACCGGATGGGACGTTCCCCCCGGCTTGCTTCATGCGCCAGGAAGTATGTGCACTTACGAACCTCAGAAGGCCTCTGATGTTTTTGCTATGTATCAGTCATTGGTCAATGAGGCGATTGTACCAGAAGAATTGTTATGGAACGGTACACCCAAAGATCGGATTGGTGATTTTGACCTTCTGCTGGAGGTTCTTGACTGGGAGTTGAACATTGATCCTAAT